>NZ_JBHTVA010000030.1:0-133167 GCF_042793325.1 Embleya sp. NPDC056575 | reverse complement strand
GGGTTCGCGGCGCGGTCCGCGATGCCGTCCGGGAGGCGGCGCGGGCGCCGTCGTATGTGTCTTCTGTCCCGCGGCGCGGGTACGGCGTCAGCCGCCGGCCGGGGCCGACGCGCTGTTGCGCGGGGTACCGGAGGCGCCGTTGCCGCTCGCCGGGGCCGTGGCGCCGCCCGTGTTGGCGGTGGCGGGCGCGGTGTTCGCCGGCGCGGTGGCCGGCGCCGAGGCGGTCGGCGGCGCGGGCGGCGGCGGGGTGAAGGCGGGGGTCGGCTTCAGCTGCGCGAAGTAGCTCGACGGGGAGTGCACCGAGACGTCCAGCGTGGTCTCGCCGGCGGTGCCGAACGCGAACGTCACCCGGCGGAACGAACCGGCCTCGACCTTGGCGGCGTTCGGGAAGACCAGCGGACCGAGGTAGACGCGCCCCTGCGGGTCGTCGGCGGCCATTCCCTGAGGACGGTCGATCAGGTACGCGGCGCCGCCCGCCGGGATGGTCAGCGGGCCGCCGAGGGACTGTCCCGCGCCGTCCACCGTCACCCTGGTGACCGTCTCGGGCGCGGTGCCCTCGTTGAAGAGCGCGCCACCGAGCGAGACCAGGTTCTTGCCCGGGTCGCTCGTCACCAGCTGGACGTTCTGGATCTTGAGCGAACCGAACGTGGTACTGACCGTGTCGGGTTGGACCTTGCTGGTCTCGGCTTCCTTGCCACTGGCGCAGCCCGCGGCCAGGGGAAGGACGACGGCGACGGTGGCGGCGAGGGCGCCGCGTCGAAGGCTGCGGCTCACGGCGGCGGCATCTCCTTGAAGATCTCGGATCCTGGACCGGTCACGATGACCGGGGACAGCGTACTCAGGCCGGGAGGACGACTTGTACGCGGCTCACCGCGCCGAGCGGTGCCTTCGCCGGGGCGGAGTCGGCGAAAGGCCGCCGGGATGGTGCGACTCCGGTGATGCGGGTGGGATATCCGGGTCGCGCGAGAGCGGCCGACGCACCCTCAAGACGAGTTGTTTGTCCTATTTGTTCGAGACCTACGGGTGTGGGGTTCCCTGTCCCAGCACGCCCACAGGCTGCTTGTCAAGCCCCGACTAAGGCCCTGACCTGCGGAAACGTCATTCAGTAGGGGCGTGTCCCGTGTTACCCTAGAAAGCCACGGAAGGGGTACCTGTCACATGACGTTCAAGGTTGGCGACACCGTGGTCTACCCCCATCACGGGGCCGCGCTGATCGAGGCGATCGAGCAGCGCACGATCAAGGGTGTGGACAAGACCTATTTGGTGTTGAAGGTCGCCCAGGGTGATTTGACCGTCCGCGTGCCCGCGGACAACGCGGAATTCGTCGGTGTTCGAGACGTGGTGGGCCAGGAAGGGCTCGACCGCGTCTTCGAGGTACTGCGTGCTCCGCACACCGAGGAACCGACGAACTGGTCACGACGTTACAAGGCGAACCTGGAAAAGCTCGCCTCCGGTGACGTTATCAAGGTCGCGGAGGTCGTGCGCGATCTATGGCGCCGCGAGCGTGACCGCGGCCTGTCGGCAGGCGAAAAGCGCATGCTGGCGAAGGCTCGGCAGATCTTGGTGAGCGAGTTGGCGCTCGCCGAGAACACGAACGAGGACAAGGCCGAGGCCATCCTCGACGAGGTCCTGGCTTCCTGAGCCGTAGGATCCGCCCGTCGATGACGGACGGATCCGCCGGTGCGGTGTCGGCGCCATGTGGCGTCGGCGCCCGGGTGGTTTGAGGGGACTTCGTTGAACACTGCGGTCCTTGTGCCCGCTGCAGGGCGTGGTGAACGGCTCGGTCCCGGTGCGCCCAAGGCGTTGCGTGAGCTTGGGGACATCCCGATGCTGGTGCACGCCGTCCGGTCGCTGTTGGCCGCCCGCGGGGTAACCGCGGTCGTGGTCGCCGCACCGCCGGACGGTGTCGCCGGTGTCCGGGATCTTTTGCGTGCTCGATTGCCTGCGGAATCACCCGTGTGGGTGGTCGCAGGCGGTGCGACACGCCAGGAATCGGTGCGGCTCGCCCTCGCGGCGGTGCCGGCCGATCACGACATCGTGCTCGTGCACGATGCCGCGCGTCCGTTCGTGCCGGCCCACGTGGTCGAGGCGGTGATCGCCGCCGTCGCCGACGGGGCCGACGCGGTGGTGCCCGCGTTGCCCGTGGTCGACACGGTCAAGGAGGTCGCCGCGGCGAACGGCGCGGAGACCGTGGTGCGCACGGTCGATCGATCGTTGTTGCGCGCCGTGCAGACCCCCCAGGGCTTTCGACGGGCGGTATTGGCGCGCGCGCACGCCGAGGCCGACGGGTTCGGCGCGGAGGGCGCGACCGACGACGCCGGGATGGTCGAGCGCACCGGCGGCACGGTCGTGGTGGTGCCCGGTTCCGAAGAGGCGTTCAAGGTGACCCGACCGTTCGACCTGCTGCTCGCCCGCGCGCTTTTGGAGCGCCGTGCCGAGGTGGCGGAGACGGTACGGGCGGGTGCCGGTGACGGGGAGAGTGGCGACGCGGAGAGTACGGAGATCGACGTTGTCCGGTGAGCACGCGGCTCGGGTGGTGCTGCCCCGTACCGGGATCGGGGTGGACGTCCACGCCTTCGAGGCGGGGCGCGAGTTGTGGGTGGCCGGGCTGTTCTGGCCCGGGGAGACCGGGTTGGCCGGGCACTCCGACGCCGACGTGGTCGCGCACGCCGCGTGCGACGCGTTGTTCTCGGCGGCGGGCATCGGCGATCTGGGCGCACACTTCGGCACCTCGCGGCCGCAGTGGTCCGGGGCCTCGGGGGCGACCCTGCTGACCGAGGCGGCGCGACTGGTGCGCGCGGCCGGATTCGAGATCGGCAACATCGCGGTGCAGGTGATCGGGGTTCGGCCGAAGGTCGGGCGGCGGCGGGCCGAGGCGGAGGCCGTGCTGTCGGCCGCGGCCGGCGCGCCGGTGTCGGTGTCCGGGACCACCACCGACGGTCTGGGGCTGACCGGGCGGGCCGAGGGAGTGGCCGCGATCGCCACCGCGCTCGTGGTGCCGCTCGGGCCGGGAACCGAGGGATAACGGCGCACGCCGCGCCGTCCCGACGCTCTAAGCTTGCGCGTGTGAGCATGCGCCTGTACGACACCAGCACCCGCACGGTCCGGGACTTCGTGCCGCTTGTCGAGGGACAGGTCTCGATCTACTTGTGTGGTGCCACCGTGCAGGCACCTCCGCACATCGGGCACATCCGATCGGGGCTGAACTTCGACGTGCTGCGCCGGTGGTTCGCCCACCGCGGCAACGACGTCGTGTTCTGCCGCAACGTCACCGACATCGACGACAAGATCATCGCCAAGTCCTGCACGGAGGGTGTGCCCTACTGGCAGGTCGCGCAGACCAACGAGCGGGCCTTCGCCGACGCGTACACCGCGCTCGGCTGCCTGCCGTCGACCGTGGAGCCCCGGGCGACCGGGCACATCCCCGAGATGGTCGCGATGATGGAGCGGCTGATCGCCACGGGGCACGCCTATCCGTCCGGCGGCGACGTGTACTTCGACGTCTCCTCGTTCCCGGCCTACGGCGCGCTGTCCGGCCAAAAGCCCGACGCGATGCGCGAGGCGGAGGACGCGGGCACGGGCGCGGCGGGCAAGCGGGACCGGCGCGACTTCGCGCTGTGGAAGGCGGCCAAGCCCGGCGAGCCGTCGTGGGAGACGCCGTGGGGACACGGTCGTCCGGGGTGGCACCTGGAGTGCTCCGCGATGGCGCACAAGTACCTGGGCGCGGCGTTCGACATCCACGGCGGCGGGCTGGATCTGGTGTTCCCGCACCACGAGAACGAGATCGCCCAGTCCAAGGCGGCGGGCGACGCGTTCGCCGCCTACTGGATGCACAACGCCTGGGTCACGCTCAGCGGTGAGAAGATGAGCAAGTCGCTCGGCAACTCGGTGCTCGTCTCCGAGATGCTCAAGCGCTGGTCGCCGCTGGTCCTGCGCTACTACCTGGCCACCCCGCACTACCGGTCGATGATCGAGTACAGCGAGGAGGCACTGCGCGAGGCCGAGGTCTCCTTCGGGCGGATCGAGGGCTTCCTGGAGCGGGCCGGCGAACAGACCGGGGCGATCGAACCGACGGCCGACGTGCCGGCGGTTTTCGCCGCGGCGATGGACGACGACCTGGGTGTGCCGCAGGCGATGGCGGTCGTGCACAACACCGTGCGCGACGGCAACACCGCGCTGGCGGCGGGCGACAAGGACGCGGTCGTACGGCACGCGGCCGATGTGCGGGCGATGCTGGGCGTGCTCGGCATGGACCCGCTGTCGGAGCAGTGGACGGCGGGCGCCTCCGCCGGTCGCTCCGACGAGTTGCGCGGGGTGGTCGACCACCTCGTCAAGCTCGCCCTCGGGCAGCGCGAGGCGGCCCGGGCGCGCAAGGACTACGCGGCCGCCGACGCGGTCCGGGACAGCCTCACGGCGGCCGGGATCGTGGTGGAGGACACGCCGCACGGCCCCCGGTGGACGCTGCACCGGGACTGAGTCGCCCTCGGGCCCGGGAGGGCTCGACGAGAACGCGCCGTACGGCCGGAACGCCACGAGGTGGCGGACCGGCCGTACGGTTGTAACGGCTGGAGCGGTTGCCCCTCGGGCGACCGGGGATCGCAACATGAAGCAATCGAAGGGATGTACCCGTCATGGCCGGCAACACGGAGCGCCGTAACAAGCGCAACGAGGGAAGCAAGAAGGGGCCCTCGGTCGGTACTGGTGGGCACAGCCGCCGGGCGCTGAAGGGCAAGGGGCCGACGCCGCCCGCGGAGATGCGCAAGGGGCACGCGAAGCAGCGCGCCGCCAACGCCGCGGCCAAGCGCAAGGCCGCCGCGCCCGCGACCCGGCGTCCCGCGGGCGGGCGTCCCGGTCGGGGCGGGAAGAGCGCGTCCGAGCTGGTGGCGGGCCGCAACTCGGTGCTCGAGGTGCTGCGCGCCGACGCGCCGGCCACGTCGCTGTTCATCGCGCAGTACATCGACAGCGACGACCGGGTGCGCGAGGCGATGAAGATCGCCAACACGCGGGGCATCCCGCTGATGGAGATCCCGCGCCCCGAGCTGGACCGGATGACCGACGGCGCGATCCACCAGGGCCTGGTGCTCCAGATGCCGCCGTACGAGTACGCCCACCCGGACGACCTCGTGGTGGAGGCGCACGACCGCGCCGAAACGCCCCTCGTCGTCGCGCTCGACAGCGTCACCGACCCGCGCAACCTCGGCGCGGTGATCCGCTCCGCGGCGGCCTTCGGCGGCCACGGCGTGGTCGTCCCCGAGCGCCGCGCCGCCGGGATGACCGCCGGCGCCTGGAAGTCCTCGGCAGGCGCGGCCTCCCGCATGCCGGTGGCCCGAGCGGCCAACCTCACCCGAGCCCTCGAGGCCTACAAGAAGGCCGGCCTGACGGTGGTCGGCCTGGCCGCCGACGGCGACATCACCCTCGACGAACTGGCCGCGGCCACGGAACCCCTGGTGGTGGTCGTCGGCTCCGAGGGCAAGGGCCTGGGCCGCTTGGTGCAGGAAACGTGCGACATCACGGTCCGAATCCCGATGGCCGGCGGCAACGAGTCCCTGAACGCGGGGGTCGCGGCAAGCATCGTGCTGTACGAGGTGGCCCGCCGGCGCGGCGCGAAGTAGGCGCAGGAAAGACACCGACCGGGCGCTCGGGGGCGGCCGGGTCAGCCGGACCGGGTTCGCAGGGGGCTTCCCCCGACGCCCCGGGCGTCTCGGCGCACGTCGCGGTTGCGGCTGCGGGGATCCGGCGCGGCGCCGGCCCGACTCGGCGCGCGGGCCGCCACCGGCGCGCGGCCGCCGCCGGCGCGCGGGGCTGCGAGACCCGGGGCTTTTGGCGAGGCGGGCGCGTTGCTCACCGAAACCCGGCCGGCAGCGGCGGGGAGGGAGGGCGCTCGGGTCGAGTCCGCCGGGCGGCCTTCCCGAGTGGGTTGGTTGCTTGCGGCGCGCGTTGCGCTGTTGGTTGCGGGTGGCTGGTGCGGGGTTGGTCCGAGTCGGTGGTGGGCCGCCGCCGGCGTGCGGGGCTCCGAGATGGGAAGTTTCCAACGAGACGGGTGCGTTGCTCACCGAAAACCGACCAGCAGCGGCGGGCAGGGAGGGCGCTCGGGTCGAGTCCGCCGAGGTGCCTTCCCGAGTGGGCCGGGTGCTTCCGGCGGGCGTTGCGTCTTGGGTTGCGGGTAGCCGGTGCGAGGCCGGTCCGAGTCGGTGGTGGGCCGCCGCCGGCGTGCGGGGCTCCGAGACTCGGGGCTTTTGGCGAGGCCGGCGCGTTGCTCACCGAAACCCGGCCGGCAGCGGCAGGGAGGGAGACGGGTCGGGTCGAGTCCGCCGGGGAGCCTTCCGAGTGGGTCGGGTGCTTCCGGCGAGCGTTGCGCTGTTGGTTGCGGGTGGCTGGTGCGGGGCTGGTCCGAGTCGATGGTGGGCCGCCGCCGGCGTGCGGGGCTCCGAGACGGGAAGTTTCCGGCGAGACGGGTGTGTTGCTCGGCGGAAAACCCGGCTGGCAGCGGGGAGCAGGGAGGCGGTCGAGTTCAGTCCTCCGGGCAGCCTTCCCAAGTGGGTCGGGTGCTTCCGGCGGGCGTTGCGCCCCCGGTTGCGGGTAGCCGGTGCGGGGCCGGTCAGAGTCGGTGGTGGGCCGCCGCCGGCGTGCGGGGCTCCAAGACCCGGGGCTTTTGGCGAGGCTGGCGTGTTGCTCACCGAAAACCGGCCAGCAGCGGGGAGCAGGGCGGCGGTCGGGTTCAGTCGTCCGGGCAGCCTTCCCAAGTGGGTCGGGTGCTTCCGGCGGGCGTTGTGCTGTTGGTTGCGGGTAGCCGGTGCGAGGCCGGTCCGAGTCTGTGGTGAGCCGCCGCCGGCGTGCGGGGCTCCGAGACGGGAAGTTTCCGGCGAGATGGGTGTGTTGCTCACCGAAAACCGGCTGGCAACGGGGGAGCGGGAGGGTGGTCGGGTCGGGTTCTTCAGAGGGCTTTCTCGGGTGGGTCGGGCTGCTTCGAGGGCGTTTGGAGGGGAGTTGGGGTTCGAAACCGGATCGCGATGGGTGCTTGTGGGCTTCGGGCTTCGGTGACCTGCGGTTTTGCGTGGTTGGGACGGAAGGTCGGGCGTCGAGTGCCGGTTTCGTGCGCTCCGGCCTCCTCGACGCCGGTAAGGAGACCGAAACTGCCCGGTTGGGGTCGGTTTCGCGCGCTGCGACCTCGCAGAGGCCGGCGAGGAGACCGAAGGTGCCCAGTGGGAGTCGAAACCGGATCCCGAGGCACTGCAGACGCGCCCGCCGCGCGCTGACCTGCGGTTTTCTCTCACGCTGAGTCCACGGCACCTCACGCCGTCCGGTTTCGTGAACTCTCGCCCCCACACACCCGCAACACTTCGAAATGCCCTGCCGGCCCACTCGGGAAGGCTCGCCGGAGAACCCGACCCGACCACCCTCCCGCTCCCCGCTGCCAGCCGGTTTTCCGCCGAGCAACGCGCCCGTCTCGTTGGGAGCTTCGGGTCTTGGAGCCCCGCACGCTGGCGGCGGCCCACCATCGACTCGGACCGGCGCCGCACCGGTCACCCGCAACCGGGGTGCAACGCTCGCCGGAAGCACCCGGCCCACTCGGGGAGGCACCTCGGCGGACTCGACCCGAGCGCTCTCCCTCCCTGCCGCTGCCAGCCGGTTTTCCGCCGAGCAATGCGCCAGTCTCGCCAAAAGCCCCGGGTCTTGGAGCCCCGCACGCCGGCGGCGGCCCACCATCGACTCGGATCGGCGCCGCACCGGTCACCCGCAACCGGGGTGCAACGCTCGCCGGAAGCACCCGGCCCACTCGGGAAGGCTCGCCGGTGGGCTAGACCCGAGCGCCCTCCCTGCTCCCCGCTGCTGGCCGGTTTTCGGTGAGCAACGCGCCCGTCTCGTTGGGAGCTTCGGGTCTCGGAGCCCCGCACGCCGGCGGCGGCCCACCATCGACTCTGACCGGCCCCGCACCGGCTACCCGCAACCAACAGCGCAACGCGCGCCGGAAGCACCCGGCCCACTCGGGGAGGCACCTCGGCGGACTCGACCCGAGCACCCTCCCTGCCCGCCGCTGCCGGCCGGTTTTCGCCAAGCAACGCACCCGTCTCGCCCAAAAGCCGGGGTCTCGGAGTCCCGCACGCCGGCGGTGGCCCACCACCGACTCGGATCGGCCCCGCACCGGCCACCCGCGACCAGAGGTGCAACGCGTGCCGAGAACGCCTGGCCCACTCGGGAAGGCTCCCCGGTGGACTCGACCTGGTCCCTCATCCACTTCGCCGCTGTCAGGTCGGCTTTCGGTGGCCCGGCACCGGCTCGGGGTAACCCCGTGTCCGGTCGAGCGTTGCCGCGGGGGCGGCGTGCGGCGGGGGTGGCCTGACCGCTCGGGGTGGACCAGTGAGCTTTCGCCTCGTCGTTGCATGTGGCGGGCTGCGGGGCGGAGTGTAGCGGGAGGTTTGGGGGTTTGTGGGTTGCATGGGGTAATACGTGGTGGGCCGCATCCTTGGGGGACCTTGGGCGGTTAGTGGTGCGTGGACACCAGATCGGAAGGCAGCTTCGGCGGTGCTGTCGGGCTGTTGCCCTCGCCCGCGGCGGTGCGTGACCCCGGCGATCCGGCGGCGGTCGCCACCCCCACGAAGACCCTGCGGGTGGTGATCGCCGGCCCCCGGATCGGCACCGCCCCCAAACCTGTGCCCGGACCGCGTGACCGGGCGAATGACGACGCGACCACACCGCTCCCGGTGATTCGTGACGACGGGCCCCGGCGGCGGGTGCCGCCTGCCCGGCGCGGTCCGGGGGCGGGTGTGCGGGAGCGGGACGGGACCGCCGCGGCGCCCACGCACGCGCGCCGGGGGAGTGTGCAGGCCGGCACCGTGTTGTTGCCGTTGCGGCTGTTCCTCGGCGGGGCGTTCCTGGTCGAGGGGCTGCGCAAGCTCTATGCGCCCGGCTTCCTGGACCCGGGGTCGAGCGATTCGTTCGGGCATCGCATCGGCGTGCTGCGGGACGGGAGTCTGTCGCCGTCGGTGATGGACCTGGCCGCCGATCACGCGATCGGGGCGGGGCTGTTGTTCGCCTTCGGCCAGGTGGTGGTCGGCTTCGCGGTGGTGCTCGGGTTGTGGACCCGGCTGGCCGGGCTGCTCGGGATGTTGCTCTCCCTGGGCGTGCTGATCGCGGTGGGTACCGGATCCTCGCCGTACCACGCGCCCTACCTGGTCTTCCTGGCCGCGTTCAGCCCGCTGGCGCTCGCGGGCGCGCCGATGTACTCGGCGGACGCGTGGTTGTCGCTGCGGACCTGGCGTGGTCCGATCGTCACCCCCGTCCGGGCCCGGCGGCGCAAGCTCGGCTACGGCTCGATGCTGGCGTTCGCGGGCGTCGGCGCGACGCTGCTCGCGGGCTCGCTGCTCGGCGGCGGCCACCGGCACCCCGACGAGTCGGACACCGGCCGGGTCGGCGAGCCGGGTCGGCCCGCCGGATCCTCGGCCCCGGTCGCCCCCGCCGCCGAGCAGCCGGCGGCCGGTGCGGTGGCCGGTCAACCCCGTCCGCCGGTGGTCGAATCCCCGGCGGCGGGCGGTCCGGTCAAGGAGAGCACCGCCGCGCAGGCCACCCCGCGTGCGGCGACCACCCCGCAGCCGAGCGCCTCCACCGGCGCGGCCAAGTCGGCCCCGGCCGATGCCACCGACAGGAAGCCGACCTCGGCCCCGGCCCCGACCGCGTCCGGCTCCCCCCGCTCGGCCGGTTCGAACCCCGGCGGCTCCGGCGGTACTCAGAAATCCGGCGGCGGCGGCACCAAGCCCCTGGGCGGCCTGCTGGGCTGACCCCCGGCATCGGAGCCCGGCCCCACCCACAGGACCCGCACGACATGTGCGGGTCCTGTGGTGTGCGGGGTGTGCCAGGTGTGCCAGGTGTGCCAGGTCTGCGGGGGTTGCCAGGCGTGGCGAGGTGCAGGGTCCCGCGGAATGAACGGGCGAAAGGTCGGCTCAGCCCGTGATGTTCCGATCCGCCACCACGTGGTGGATGTGTACGTGCACCACCTGCTCGCCCTCCACGGGCTCACGCTCGACCACCTTGTCGGCGCCCATGTAGCGGGCGGCGATCCGGCTCGGCCACACGCGCAGGTCGACCGGGTCGAGCGAAAGTCGGGCCTCGCCCTCGATCACCACGTAGGCGTACGGCGGCCGTTCGTCGTCCACGCACAGGCTCACGCGCGGATCGTTGGCGAGGTTGCGCCCCTTGACCGAGGACGCGAACGTGGTGAACACCAGCTCCACCGTGTCGCCGCGATCGTCCAGGTCGAACCAGACCGGCGCCACGTGCGGCCGACCGTCGGGACGTACGGTGGCAAGTTTCCCGGTGCGCGGCGGCCCCGCCAACAAAAAGCCCCGCCACTCGGTCTCGGTCATACGCTCCATGGACCGAGTCTCACCCCTGACGGCCTCCCGGTCCGGGACGACACTCGCCGGCGGCGCCGTCGGGCGCCGCCGGCCAGTGTCGGGCCGGTCAGTCGTGCAGGCGCTCGCCGCTCTTCGTGGAGAACAGGTGGGTCTCGCCGACCGTCGGGACCACGTGCAGGACCGAGCCCTTCTCCGGGACGCTGCGGCCCGGGACGCGGACCACCAGGGGCTTGTCCTCGCCGTCGAGGGTGACCGAGCCGTAGACGAAGGCGTCGGAGCCGAGTTCCTCGACCACGTCGACGGAGACCGCGAGGCCCTTGCCCTCCTTGCTCAGGCCCTCGGCCGAGTTGATCTTCAGGTGCTCGGGGCGCACGCCCAGCGTCACCTTGCCCGTGCCCTCGGCCACCGCCGCCTCGCGGGCCTCGCGCGAGACCGGGACGACCGCGTCGCCGAAGCGGATGCCGTCCTCGGCGAGGTCGACCTCGATCAGGTTCATCGCGGGCGAGCCGATGAAGCCGGCCACGAACACGTTGGCCGGGCGGTCGTACATGTTGCGCGGGGTGTCCACCTGCTGGAGCAGGCCGTCCTTGAGCACCGCGACGCGGTCGCCCATGGTCATCGCCTCGACCTGGTCGTGCGTGACGTAGACGGTGGTGATGCCCAGGCGGCGCTGGAGGCCGGCGATCTGGGTGCGGGTCTGGACGCGGAGCTTGGCGTCGAGGTTGGACAGCGGCTCGTCCATCAGGAAGACCTGGGGCTCGCGGACGATCGCGCGGCCCATCGCGACACGCTGGCGCTGACCGCCCGAGAGGGCCTTCGGCTTGCGGTCCAGGTATTCGGTGAGGTCGAGGATCTTCGCGGCCTCTTCGACCTTGGCCCGGATCTGCTTCTTGTCGACGCCCGCGATCTTCAGCGCGAAGCCCATGTTCTCGGCGACCGTCATGTGCGGGTAGAGCGCGTAGTTCTGGAACACCATCGCGATGTCGCGGTCCTTGGGCTCCAGGTTGGTGACCTCGCGGTCGCCGATGTGGATCGAGCCCCCGGTGACCTCCTCGAGACCCGCGAGCATGCGCAGGGAGGTGGACTTGCCGCAACCGGAGGGGCCGACCAGGACCAGGAACTCGCCGTCCGCGATCTCCAGGTCGAGCGCGTTGACGGACGGGCGCTCGGCGCCCTTGTAGGTACAGGTCGCCTGCTTGTAGCTGACCGTGGCCATGGTGATGTGTCCTTCCACCGGCAGGAACGTGCCGGACGATCCGAGTGGAGGGTGAAGTACCCGTGCGGTGCCTGTCCGTGACGGCGGACAGTGGTCTAGTCCATTCGAGGACGGACTGCGCTTCACCGTACCCGGGCGCACGTGATCTGTCAGCAGTCGGCTTCGCCCGAAATGTTTTGCGGGACCCGCAAAGCCCTGCGAAATCCTGCTGAAAGTGTCACTAGGCTCTGCGTATGAAGGCTCGGCTGGCGGACATCGCAACGCAGGCAGGGGTCAGCGAGGCGACCGTGAGTCGGGTTCTGAACAGCAAACCCGGGGTTGCGGACGACACTCGGCGGGCCGTCCTGACCGCTCTCGACGTGCTCGGATACGAGCGGCCCGCCCGGCTGCGCCGGCGCAGCGCGGGCCTGGTGGGGCTGCTGCTCCCGGAGTTGGACAACCCGATCTTCCCGGCGTTCGCGCAGGTCATCGAGCGGGCGCTGGCCCATCACGGCTACACCCCGGTGTTGTGCACGCAGACCCCGGGCGGGGTCACCGAGGACGACTACACCGAACTGCTCCTGGAGCGCGGGGTGTCGGGGATCGTCTTCGTCTCCAGCCTGCACTCGGACTCGGGCGCGGACATGTCGCGCTACCTGCGGCTGGTCGAGCGCGGCCTGCCGATGGTGTTCGTCAACGGTTTCGCCCCGGGTGTGGACGCGCCGTTCATCTCCAGCGACGAGGCGGTCGCGGTGGAGTTGGCGATAGGACACCTGGCCTCGCTGCGGCACACCGCGATCGGGCTCGCGGTCGGGCCCGAGCGGTATGTGCCCACCGCGCGCAAGATCGCGGGGTTTCGGCGCGGGCTCGCCGAGCGGTTCGGGGTGCCGGAGGCCGACGGTTGGATCGAGCGCTCGTTGTTCTCGGTGGAGGGCGGCCAGGCGGCGGCGGGCGCGCTCCTCGACCGGGGGGCGACCGCGGTCGTGTGCGGCAGCGACCTGATGGCGCTCGGCGCGGTACGGGCCGCGCGCGAGCGGGGGTTGCGGGTGCCGCAGGACGTCTCGGTGGTGGGCTACGACGACTCGCCGCTGGTGGCCTTCACCGATCCGCCGCTGACCACGGTGCGCCAGGCGGTGCAGGCGATGGGCGCGGCGGCGGTGCGCGCGCTGCTCGACGAGATCGGCGGCGGGCGGGCACCGCGTACCGAGTTGATCTACCGCCCCGAACTGGTGGTCCGCGGCTCGACCGGTCCGGCGCCGGACCGCCGCCGCTGAGCCTCCTCGCCGCCGAGCCCCGCCGTCCCCCGGCGAGCAGGCCCCGGCCGCCCCCACCCCGCCGCGCCCTGCGGGCCGACGAAAGCGGGCCGCCATCCGGCGATCGCGCGGATGACGGCCCCTGGGAGCCCCGAGTCGGGTTCGAACCGACGACCCCGCGCTTACAAGGCGCGTGCTCTGGCCAACTGAGCTATCGGGGCGTGTACCGGACCATTTTGCACCGTGGCCACCCGGCGGACGCAACCACCTTAGAGCTTTGTGACGTGGGTCCGTTCGCGTTAACGCGCGGGGAACGTGGGGAACAGGAGACACCTGCCCGGAAAAGTCCGGGTCGTCGTACTTTGTACGACTGCCGGCCGGCTGGAGGAATCCCATGACGTTCGTAGGTCTGATCATCGCGGGCATCATCATCGGCGCGCTGGGCCGACTGTTCTTGCCGGGCAAACAGAAGATCGGCTTCCTGGCCACGATGGGGGTCGGCATCGTGGGCACGCTGATCGGCTACGGCATCGCCGCCGGGCTGGGCGTCGAGGAGACCAAGGGGATCGACTGGCTTCGCTGGATCATCAGCATCGCGGTCGCGGCGTTCCTGGTCTCGCTGGTGGTCAAGTTCACCGGGAGGGGCGCGAGGCGGTGATCGTTCGCCCCAGCTGACGGTCTATCAGATCCGGCCGCGGACTGCGATCATGCGCGGATGACCGGTGGAGTGGCGACATGGCCGACGATCGCGGCGGCCGACCTGGTGGATGTGCTGGACCTGGACCGGCTCGCGGCGGATCCGGAGGACGCCGCCGCCCCGGACGCGGCGCTCACCCGGTTCCGGGCGCGCAACCTGGTGACCCCGATCCCGCGCACGCTCGGCGCGCAGGTGCTCGCGCAGACGGTGGTGGCCGCAGAGCGGGTGGTCCCCCACATGGCGGTGCAGACCCTCCAGGGGGTCTTTCCCCGGGCCGGGGATCCGACCGCGCCGGTGGACGTACGGGTCGAGCGGCTGCACGAGGGGCGGTCGGCGGCGATGCTCCAGGTGGGTTTTCGGCAGGGCGCCGCCGAGCACTACCGGGCGTTCGTGACGCTGGGCGTGGCCGGCCCCGAACTGGTGCGGCACGCCGACGCGTTGCCGGCCGGGGTGGTCGGGCCGCAGGAGTGCGCCGAGGTGTCTGTGCCGATGTTGCCGTGGGAGGTGCGTACGGCCGGCGGTGCGGCGGCGTTGGCGCCGGACGCGGTGGGACCGCCGCGCCTGGACCTGTGGACGCGCTGTACGTCGGTCCCGGACACCGCCACCACGGCCCGGGCGATCCTGGCCTGGTCCACCGAGGGATTCCTGGGCCCGGTCGCGCTGCGGCCGTACTCGCGCGCCGAACTGGAGCGGCGCGGCGGGCGGTCGATGTCGGTGGCGCTGTCCCAGAACATCACCTTCCACGAGCCGTTCTCGGCGCACGAGTGGCTGCTGCTGCGCTGCGCGAGCGAGTACGCGGGCGACGGGCGCATGCACGGGCGGATCCGGGTGTTCACCCGGGCCGGCCGACCGGTCGCCTCGGTGACGGCCGACGGGCTGATGCGCCCCGGGCCGCGGCCGGACGCGTAGCGACGCGGTCAGCCCAGGCTTCGGTAGCGGCCCCGGAAGTGCGTCAGGGGCAGGCCCTCGGGGCTGGGCAGGTCCACGCGCAGCACCTCGCCGACGTACAGGATGTGATCGCCCGCCTCGACGACCTGGTCGGTGCGGCACTCCAGGGTCGCCAGCGCGCCGCCGACCAGGGCCGCGCCGGACACCGGGCCGCGGCGGTGCGGGATGTCGGCGAACATCAGCCGGTCGCTGATCCGGCCGGGAATCGCGAAGCGGCCGGCGACGTGGCGCTGGCTCTGCGAGAGCAGGGACACCGCCCACAGCGGTTGTTCGTCCAGCACGTCGCGCATTCGCGCCTCGCGGCGCAGGCTGATCAGCACCAGCGGGGGTTCCAGGGAGACCGACATGAACGCGGTCGCGGTCATGCCCACGTCGTCCACGGGCCCGCCGTCGTCGGGGTCGCCCTCGATCGCGGTGATCAGCACCACGCCGGCGGCGAATCGGGACATCGCGGCCTTGAAGTCGGCCGGATCGACGGGAGGGGGAAGTGGCGGGGACACGGGTCAAGGGTATGCGGCGTCGGACCGCGCCCGGATGTGCTGTGCATCAATGTGCTGACGCACACCCGAGCGCCCGATCGGTTTGCGATTGGTTTCTGATTGGTCGTCAGGTATATCCGGCGAACCCTGGGGTTATTTCCCGTAAATGGGCGCCGACCTCGTACGATGCGCCTTGGATGCCGGCGGAGGGTGCGATTCCGGGGCGGCTCGGCGGTTCGACTCGATACGGTATGAAGCGTGAGGTGGCTCACAGTGACAGTCTGATCGATGACGGAACGTCGCCAACGCGAAGCCCGCTGTGATTCAGTTTCTCTGGTAAACGGACGATATCTGTTCAGAAGACACCGGCGTCGACCCCTGGGGGAGACCCATGACAGCCGAGACGGAGACCCACGTCCGGTTGGCGACTTTGCGCCTTTTGAACCGCGTCGTCGCCGACCTCAACGCCACGCGTGACCTCAAGGACACCCTGCAGGCCGTCGTCGACGGCGTGGTCTCGGGCCTGGGGTTCGGCGTGGCAGCGGTCAATCTCGTTCGCGCCGACGCCGATCTGGAGGTCGCCGCGGTGGCCGGCAACGACGAGTTGCGCAAGGCGATGGCCGGCCAGATCGGCTCGCGCGAGGGCTGGGACCGCATCCTGGCCGCCGCCGAGCCCTGGGGGCCGCTGCGCTTCCTCGGGCACCGCTCGGGGCAGGCCGACGTGGGCGACATCCCGAGCTGGATACCCGACCTGCCGATTCCCGACCACCCCGAGGCGTGGCATCCGCGCGACGCGCTGCTCGCGCCGCTGCACACGCCCGAGGGCGACCTGGTCGGCGTGTTGTCGGTGGACCTGCCGGTGGACGGCCTGCGGCCCGCCCCGTGGCGGCGCGAGGTGCTGGGCATGTTCGCCGCACAGGCGGCGATCGCGGTGGACAACGCGCGTCTACGTAGCGACATGCAGCGCGCGGTGGCCCGCCTGGAGCGCGAGCAGCTCGCGTTGCGGGCCAGCGAGGAGAGTTTCCGGCAGGCCTTCGAGTACGCGCCCAGCGGCATGGTGATGACCGGTGTGCGCGGCCACGAGCAGGGCCAGCTGCTGCGCGCCAACGACGCGCTGTGCCGGATGCTGGGCTACCCGGCGCCGGTGCTCAAGCGGCTCGGGCTGGGCGCGTTGGCGCACCCGGAGGATCGGCCGCTGCTCGGCGGGCACCTGGGCGGGACGGTGCCGGTGGCGGGCTGTACCGAGCTGCGGCTGGCCCGCAGCGACGGAACGTACCGGTGGGTTTCGCTGCGCACCTCCCAGGTCGCCGACGGGCTCGGCGATCTGCGGTTCGGGCTGACCCACGTGGAGGACATCGAGGACCGCAAGCAGCGTGAGCAGGCGCTGGTGCACGAGGCGAGCCACGATCCGCTCACCGGGCTGCCGAACGGGCGCGAGCTGCGGGCCCGGCTCGCCGCCCGGTTCGGCCTCAAGGCCGGGCTCCCGGCGGCCGGTCCGGGCGGCGACGTGCACGAGCCGTACGCGGACGAGTGGGCCGTGCCCACCGGCGCGATCCTGAGCATGCCCGAGGGCGCGGTGGTGGTCGTCGACGAGCCGCCCGCGGCCGAACGTCGCGGCGTCGCGCTGCTGTTCTGCGACCTGGACGGGTTCAAGCACATCAACGACAACTTCGGCCACCACATCGGCGACGTGGTGCTCAAGGCGGTCGCCGAGCGGTTGACGGCCGCGGTGCGCGAGGGGGACACGGTGGCCCGGCTCGGCGGCGACGAGTTCGTGGTGCTGGCCGATGGGATCGGACGGGAGGAGGCGGAGGAGATGGCGGTGCGGTTGCGCCGTGCGCTCTCCGTGCCGATTCCGGCCGAGGGGTTGGCGGTGCCGTTGGAGGGGGCCAGCTTCGGGATCGGCTGGGCGGAGGAGGCGGCCGAGCCCGAGGATTTGTTGCGGATCGCGGATGAGCACATGTACGCGAACAAGCGTCGGCGCGATCGGGCGCAGCGCAGGGCCGGTTAGGGGCGGCGCCGGTCGCGCGCGGGCCGCGGGTTCGAAGGCATCGGTGGGGTGGGTTCGGCCTCGCGCCCCGGGTGTGGTGCCGGAGCGGCTTTTTGCTTGCGATTTTGGTTGCCCCGGGTGAATTCGGTCACCTGATGCGTGGGTTTTGCGGGTTCGGTGGCTTGGGCGTGTTCCCGGGCCGGCCGGCTGCCGTACGCCTCAGTAGGGCGTTTTCGTGACAGTCCCGTCACGCGGACAACACCACTTGTCGCACCCGTCGCCCGTTAGTGTGATGCCTGGTATTGACAAAGCTCGGCCTGGCGCACGCAGGGAGGACTACCCGATGACGGCGGGTACCAACGGTGAACCTGAAGACCCGTACGGGTACCTCTATCGGCCGGCGCCGGGTGAGGAAGCGGGCGACGGGACAGGGACGACCGGTGCGTACGGTTCTTCCGCCAATCGGATGATGCCGCAATATGTGCAGGTCGGGCAGATGAATTACGCCCAGCCGCCCGCGCATACCCAGCCGCAGGCGGCGATCCCGGCCCAGCACGAGCAGGGCGGGGCGCAACCCCCGCAACAGACCCGGCAATCGCACGGGGGCGGCGGGGGCGGCGGTGGTGGCCGCGGCGTGATGATCGGCGTGGCGGTGGCGGTCCTGGTGGTGATCGGCGTGGTCGCCGGCCTGCTGCTGACCCGCGACAACGGCAAGGACGACAAGGCGAAGGCGCCCGCCACGAGCGCCGGTACGCAGACCACCGCGGGCCCGTCGCAGACCGCGTCGCCGTCCACGGCTCCGACCACCGCGCCCGGCGGCAAGTTCGCGATGGTGGAGGCGGAGGACGCCTCGCCCTCCGGCGGCGCGGTCGCGGTGGCCGGCGTGGCGTCGTCCTCGGGCAAGGGCCTGATCGACATGTCCGCCCCCGGGTCGACGATCACCTGGAAGGTGGAGGTGCCGAAGAAGGGCACCTACTACCTGGCGGTGAAGTTCCTCAACACGACCTCCGAGCAGCAGAACCTGTCGATCCTGGTCAACGGCAAGGACACGACGAACAAGGCCAAGCTCAAGAACTACGGCACCAACACCGTCACCGGCACCTGGAACATGGTGCAGCTCAACGAGGGTTCGAACGACGTCGCGCTCACCTGTGCCGCCGGGGAGAGCTGCAAGGCGGCCCTGGACCAGGTCTGGTTCGAGAACCAGCAGCCCTCCCTGAAGTAGGCGGTCCTCACCCGGGACGGACCTCGATCCGGTCGCCGGCGCGGACCCCGAGCAGGGTCGCCGCGTCGCCCCGGTTGAGCGAGATCGCCAGGAAGCCGGCGGAGTCCGCGTACGCGACGAGTTCCCCCGCCGCCACCTCGCCGAAGGTGCCGCGCAGGGGAATCGTGAGCGCGCGCCCGCCGACCTCGATCCGCAGCGTGTCGGCGCCGGCGAACTCGGCCGGCGAGTGCGCGAGTTGCACATTGCCGAAGTGGTCCACGGTCAACACCTCGCCCGGCACGGGCTCGGCCGGTGCGGTCGGGTCGGTCACGGCCGGCCCGACCTCGGCGAACGGGGTGCCCGCCGCGAGGTGGGCGGCGACGGGCGCGAACACGTCCCGGCCGTGGAAGGTCCGCGAGACCCGGGCCAGGGTGAGCGCGGGGTTGGCGATCTCGCGGATCTCCGCCGGCCCGCCGAGTTCGCGCGCGGCCCACATCAGCAGCCCGTTGTCCGGCCCGACCAGCAGGTGCCCACCCGCCCGCAGCACGATCGCCCGTCGGGCGGTGCCCACACCGGGGTCGACCACCGCGACGTGCACGCTGCCCACCGGGAACCACGGCACCGTCCGGGCCAGCACCAGCGCGCCGCGCCGGATGTCGCCGGGCGGCACCTGGTGGGTCACGTCCACCACCGGTACGGCCGGCGCGATGCCGGCGATCACCCCATGGCACGCGGCCACGAAAGCGTCGGCGAGGCCGTAGTCGGTGGTCAAGGTGATCCTGGGGGCGCCGGCCATCCTCGGAATCTACCGGGCGCGGGCGGGCCCGGCGTCGATCACGTCGGCGAGTTCGGCCAGGATCCAGCGCTTGGGGCGGGCCCCGACGAACTGCTTCACCGGCTCCCCGTCGCGAAAGAGCAGGAACGTCGGCATGGACAACACGCCGTAGCGGGCCGCGGTGGCCGGATTGCGGTCGACGTCGAGCTTGACCACGCCCAGGTTCGGCCGCTCGACCGCGATCTGTTCGAGCACCGGCGCCATCTGGCGGCACGGCGGGCACCAGTCGGCGGTGAACTCGACCAGGGTCGGCCGCTCGGCGCGCAGCACGGCGGTGTCGAAATCGGCGTCATGGACATCGGGGACGTGGGCACTCATCGGGACTCCTCGAGGGGCGCGGTGGACGTGATGGACGCAGCGGGTACCGCGGGCGCGGCGGCCGACCCCGAGGTCAGCGCGCAGCGGGGCTCCGGCGCCTCGGGCAGCGTCGCGGCGGCGGCGAGCGCCGGCGTGGCCGGCCCGGGCGCCCGCTCGGCGGAGCCGCCGCCCGCGTGCGCCCGCTCGGTCTGTTCGAGTTGGCCGGCCAGGTGCGCCCGGATCGCCTGCATGCGGTCGATGCACGCGTCGAGTTCGGCCAGTTTGCGGCGATATACCGCCAGCGACGCCGGGCACTCGTCGCCCGCGTCGTGCCCGGCGCGCAGGCACTCCACGAACGGCCGGGTCTCCTCCAGATCGAAGCCGATGCCCAGGAGCGCGCGGATCTCGCGCACCTGTCGGGCGTCGTCCTCGTCGTAGTCGCGATAGCCGCTGCTGGTCCGGCGGGCCGACAGCAGGCCGCGTTGCTCGTAGTAGCGCAGGGCCCGCGTGCTGGTCCCCGCGCGCTCAGCCAGTTCTCCGATGCGCATGTTCGAAACCGTAGACCTTGACGTGGACGTCAAGGCCAGAGGCGCCGCGTCGAGACCGGCGCGGCCGGCGTCCCGGCCCCGGGCCCGATCAGCCCGGGCTGGGCCCGGTGGGGTGGGTCTCCGGGATGCCTTGGCGGCGCACCGGGGCCCGACCCGCGGGCTGCCCCGGCGAGGTGTCCCGGGTGAGCTCCGGGATGTCGAGCGTTATCGGCTTGCCGGGGATCAGCGTGTGCTCCTCGCCGTGGTGCAGGAACGGGATCTCGGAGCCCTCGCGCAGCGTGTACGTGGTGTGCTCGTGGGTGGTCTCCACCCGCAGTCGCGCGCCGCGCACCGACAACGAGAAGCGCAGCGCCGTCAGCCCGACCGGCAGGCGCGGTTTGAAGGACATGAGCTCGCCGTGGTCGCGCAGCCCGCCGAAGCCCGCGACCAGCGCCACGCAGGTGCCCGCCAGGGAGGCCATGTGCAGGCCGTCCTTGGTGTTCTTGGCCAGGTCGTGCAGGTCCATCAGGGCCGCTTCGGCGGTGTAGTCCAGGGCCAGTTCGAGATGGCCGACCTCGGCAGCCATGACCGCCTGGGTGCAGGCCGACAGGGACGAGTCGCGTACGGTCAGCGCCTCGTAGTAGTCGAAGTTGCGGCGCTTTTGCTCGTCGGTGAACGCGTCGCCGCGCACCTGCATGGCCAGCACCAGGTCGGCCTGCTTGACCACCTGCTTGCGGTAGATGTCGAAGTACGGGTAGTGCAGCATCAGCGGGTAGTGGTCCGGCGGGGTGTTCTCGAAGTCCCAGATCCGGTGCTTGGTGAAGCCGTCGGCCTGCGGGTGCACCCCCAGGTCCTCGTCGTAGGGGATGTACATCGCGCTCGCCGCGTCGCGCCAGCTCGCCGCCTCCTCGGTGTTCACCTCCAGGGCGCGGGCCTCGTGCGGGTGGCGGCCCACCGAGTCGGCCGCGGCGAGCAGGTTCGACTGCGCCATGAGGTTGGTGTAGACGTTGTTGTCGGCGAGCGCGCTGTACTCGTCCGGGCCGGTGACCCCGTTGATCCGGAATCGGCCCTCCGCGTCGTGGTGGCCCAGCGAGCGCCACATCCGCGCGGTCTCGACCAGGATCTCCAGGCCGAAGTCGCGCTCGAAGTCCCGGTCGCCGGTGGCCCGGACGTAGCGCGCGACGGCGACCGCGATGTCCGCGCCGATGTGGAACGCGGCGGTACCCGCGGGCCAGTAGCCCGAGCACTCCTCGCCGCGGATCGTCCGCCACGGGAACAGTGCGCCGCGCAGGCCCAGTTGGGCGGCGCGCTCGCGGGCCAGCGGCAGCGTCGAGTGCCGCCAGCGCAGCGCCTGGGCGACCGCGTGCGGGAGCCCGTACGTGAGCACCGGCAGGACGAACACCTCGGTGTCCCAGAAGCAGTGCCCGTCGTAGCCCGGCCCGGTCAGCCCCTTCGCCGGGATGGCTCGCTCCTCGGCCCGCGCGCCCGCCTGGAGCACATGGAACATCGCGAAGCGCACCGCCTGTTGCAGTTCGACGTCGCCCTCGACCTCGATGTCGGAGTTGTCCCAGAACTCCTTGAGGTAGCCGTGCTGTTCGGCGACCAGGCCGGCCCACCCGGTGTAGCGGGCGGCGGTCAGCGCGGCGGCCACCTGGTCGCGCAGCGCGGGCAGCGAGCGGGTCGAGGACCAGCCGTAGGCGATGTACTTGACGATCCGCAGCTTGGCGCCCCGGTCGAGCACCGTGGTCACGCTGAACCGGGCCAGGTCGGCGGCGCTCTCGGTCTCCATGTACATGCCCTCGGGACCGTCGATCTCGTGGTCCATGCCGACGGCGACGCGCAGCCCGCTGTGCTCGGTGCGGTGCACCAGGATCGCCTTGCCGCCGTTGTGCGTGTGCTCCTCGGGGCGCAGCGGCGCCTCCAGGACGGCGGCGGCGCGCGGGTCGGCGTTGGGCAGCGGCAGTTCCTCGTTGGTGACCAGTTCCGACTGGAGCACGATCCGGGCGGGGCCGTCTATCGGTTCGATCTCGTACTCGATCGCGGCGATCGAGCGCTGGGTGAGCGAGACCAGCCGCTTGGAGGTGACCCGGACGGTGCGGCCGGCGGGCGAGGTCCACAACGCGCGGCGGTGCAGCACACCCTCGCGGAAGTCGATCGAGCGCTCGTGGTCCTGGGTCTGCCCGTAGCGCAGGTCGAACGGCTCGTCGTCGACCAGGAGTCGGATGATCTTGCCGTTGGTGACGTTGATGACGCTCTGGCCGGACTCGGGGTAGCCGTATCCGGCCTCCGCGTAGGGCAGCGGGCGCAGTTCGAAGACGCCGTTGAGGTAGGTGCCGGGCAGGCCGTGCGGTTCGCCCTCGTCGAGGTTGGCGCGCAATCCGATGTGGCCGTTGGAGAGCGCGAACACCGATTCGGACTGGGGCAGGTGGTCCGGGTCCAGGGTCTGTTCGGTGATGCCCCATGGCTCGACGGTGTAGGGGTGTTCGGTGCTCATGCCGTGCCTTCCGCCGAGGGCCGCCCGGTCGTCGGGTCACCGCTTCGGTCGCCGGCGGTGTCGTCGCTCGGGTCGGCGAGGAGTTCGTCGAGATCCGATACCACCACGTCCGCGCCGTGCCTGCGTAGTTCCTCGGCCTGTCCGACCCGGTCCACGCCCACCACGTGGCCGAAGTCACCGGCTCGGCCCGCCGCGACACCGGCCAGCGCGTCCTCGAACACGGCCGCGTGCGCGGGGGCCACGCCCAGCGCCTTCGCCCCGGCCAGGAAGGTGTCGGGCGCCGGTTTGCCCTTCAGGTGGTCGCGCTTGGCCACCAGGCCGTCGACGATCGTGTCGAACAGGTGGTGGATGTTCGCGGCGCGCAACACGTCCTCGCAGTTGGCGCTGGAGGACACCACGGCACACGGCAACTTCGCCGCGCGGGCGGCGTGTACGTAGCGCACCGAGCCGGGATAGACCTCGACACCCCCGTCGTGGATCAGCTGCAACACCAGGTCGTTCTTGGCGTTGCTGAGGCCGTACACGGTGGCGCTGCCCGGCGGGTCGCCCTCGTCGCCCAGGGGCAGTTCGATGCCGCGTGACTCCAGGAAGGAGCGGGTGCCGTCCAGGCGCGGCTTGCCGTCCACGAACGTGTCGTAGTCGCGTCTGGGATCGAACGGGGTGAAGCCGGCGCCGTCGCGTTCGCGCAGGAACCGGTCGAACGTCTCCTTCCAGGCGACGCCGTGCACCTTGGCGGTTTGGGTGAGGACCCCGTCGAGGTCGAAGAGAAGCGCGTGGATGGTGTTCGGCAGCCCCAACATGGCGGGTTTACTGCCCCCGATACCGGGGTGTTATCCGTGCGGTGATCTTTTCGGATGACACCTGGGACGAGATGGCGTGTCACGTGTGGTGCTTGAGCACGTTTTGACCGAAATGATGTTGAATTCCGGAAGTGGCACGCGTGGGGCGGCTACCGGACCACCCGGCCCGCATCGACCGGAGGCATCCGGTCGGTGCCGGCCTCGGTGTGGTCCGAGCGGAGGAGGACGTCGGCGTCGGCCGCGTCGGCGTCGGTGACCGTTTCGGGCCGGACCGTCGACGCCGACGGTCCGGCCGGACCCGGCGCGCGCGGGTGCGCCTCGGGTTCGGCCGGCCCGCCAATCGGCTGATGCAGCGTCAGATCACGGTGGTCCGCCGGGAGTTCGGCCGTGCCGGGTCGGTTTGGCCCGGGAGTGCAAGGTGGGCCGAATCGCCCGCCCGTGCCCATTGCAATGTCCGGCCGATGACCCTAGTTTCGCTATCCGCCGGCTGACACGTGTCGAATCGCAGGGTGCATTCCGTCCGATTCACCCCTCCGTACACGTCGTTCGACCCGTACTTCGCCCACCGTTCCAGGTCGGGTCGACACGGGTTTCGCCCAGCCGTTCCGCGTTGCGCACGGGGAACCCGCGACACCGAACCCGTCGGTCGCGCGGGGCGGTTCGGCGCGTGCAGACCTTCTTGCCTACGGAGGACGAGATGGCCGTATTCGGTGGAAAACGTGTGGTGACCCTCGCGGTGGGGGCGACCGCCGCCGCGCTGCTCGCGGCGAGCGCGCCCGTGGCGGTCGCGAGCGACGACGCGCGCGGTGCGCAGGCGCCGCGCAGGCTCAGCATTTTGATCAGCAACGACGACGGGCACCAGGGACCGTTCATCCGCGCCCTGCAGAAGGCGCTGCGCGCGGCCGGGCACGACGCGGTGATCGTCGCGCCCGCCACGGACCAGTCCGGAAAGGGCACCGGGATCAACGCCACGCCCGGCTCCATCGTCAAGGCGGCGGAGGTGGAGCCCGGCATCTGGTCGGTCGCGGGCACGCCCGCCGACTCGGTCTCGTTCGGGCTCGCGAACGTCTTCCGCGACCGCAAGCCGGACCTGGTGGTCACCGGGATCAACCCCGGGCAGAACATCGGCGCCACCACGAACCACTCGGGCACGGTCGGCGCGTCGATCACCGCCGCGGAGAAGGGCATCCCGGCGGTGGCGTTCAGCGCCGAGTACAGCACCGCCGATCCGCGCAACCCGTTCCCGCAGATGCCGCAGGCGACGGCCTTCGCGACGCAGTTGGTGAACCGGCTGGCGGCCACCGCGCGCCGGACCGGCCCGCTGCTGCCCGCGCACACCACGCTCAACGTGAACTACCCGGCGAAGCCGACCGGTCGGGTGGAGATGACGAACGTGGGAGAGGCCGACTTCCTGGCGGTGAGCTACGTCAAGGACCCGTCCTGCGACACCTGCTACAAGCTGGACCTGGGCCTGGCGCCGAACGTGGACGAGCCGGTGCGGAACGCGGACACCACCGCGATCGGCAAGGGGTCGGTGTCGATCTCGATGCTCGACGCCGACTGGACGGTGCCGGGTTGGCAGCGGGGGCAGCAGCCGCGGGTGCTGGACGCGGTGGGTGTGCAGTTGCGGTTGTCGGGGCTGAAGGCGTGAGACGAGCGAGCACGTGAGTTCGTGACCGGGTGACCGGGTGACGGCGTGACTCGGGTCGTGTCGGGTCGGGCGTGCGGGGTCGGGTGGCGGGGGCGACCTCGCACGCCGGCGCGGTACGTCCGGCCCGGGTCGGCGGTTTCACGTGGAACCCGGTGGGCCCCACCGACCCGGCCTACTGGCCGCCGGAGGCGTCGTACTCGGTGAGCAGGGCGACCAGTTCGTCGTGGGTGATCCCGTCCGGGAGCGGTGTGGGGGTGTGCCGCAGCGGCGGGTCCCAGCCGGTCTCGGTGCGCCGGCGGACCACCTTCGCGGGCACGCCCGCGATCACGCTGTGGTCGGGCACCGTGCCGCGCACCACGGAGCCGGCGGCGACCACCACGTTCCGGCCGAGTTTGGCGCCGGGCAGGATGATCACGCCCGCGCCGAGCCAACTGCCCGCGCCGATTTCCACGGTGTCGTTGATCGGCCACTGGGTGCCGATCGGCCGATCCGGGTCGGCGTAGCTGTGGTTCTGGTCGGTGATGTAGATGTACGGCCCGGTCCACACGTCGTCGGCGATGGTGATCGAGCGATGCCCGACGATGTGGCTCCCGCGCCCGATCGTGCACCGGTCGCCGATGGTGACCACCGCCGCACTGCCCAGGTCGTGCCCCGGGGCCAGGCCGGCGGACAGCGTGACGTGTTCGCCGATGATGCAGCCGGCGCCCACGGATATCCACTCCTCGCCGAACACCGAACCGACCGGGAAGGCCAGCTTGCTGTCCGCGCCCAGCCGCCGGAAGCGGTACGGACCGGGCTGCTCGGAGGTGATCGCGCCCGCCCGCTGTAGTGCCCGCCAGCCTCGGTGCGCGGCGCGGGAGAGAGCGCCCCGGGCGTGCCCGCGCAGGGCTTGCGACAGCGACATGGAGATCACCGTACCGACGTGCGCGCGCGGCTCGGCGGGCCGTGGGACGAACGTCACGCCGGGCGGTTTCGGGACCGTCGGGGGTTGGCTTCACACGGCTTCTGTAACAGTGTTACCGGGGGCGTCGGGTGTGACGCCGGAGGTCGGGTATTCGAACCAGCCAGGGAGTGGACATGCGTGCCGTCGTCGTCAACGGAACCCGGGACGTGAGCGTGGAAAAGGTCGCGGACCCGGTGCTCGCGGGTCCGGACGGGGCGATCGTCCAGGTGACCGCGAGTGCCCTGTGCGGCTCCGATCTGCACTTCTACGAGGGCGAGTTCCCGGCCGTCGGGCTGCGCCCGGGGCACGAGGTGGTCGGCACGGTGGTCGAGATCGGCGCGGACGTGGGCCGGATCGCGGTGGGCGATCGGGTGCTGGTGTCGCCGGTGATCGGCTGTGGGCGGTGTCCGGGGTGCCGGGCCGGCAATCCGATCGACTGTGTGGGCGGCGGCGTGCGAGTGCTGGGCGGCGACGTGGGGCTGCCGGGCGGGCACGCCGAGGCGGTGGCGGTGCCGGCCGCCGACGCGTGGCTCCTGCCGGTGCCCGAGGACGTCTCCGTGGACCACGCGGTGTTGCTCACCGACGCGCTGCCGACCGGCTGGACGGCGGCGACCCGGGCCGACATCACGCCCGGTGCCACGGTGCTGGTGATCGGGCTCGGGCCGGTGGGGCTGTACGCGTTGCAGGCGGCCCAGGTGCTCGGCGCGGGGCGGATCCTGGCGGCCGACCGGGTGCCCGAACGACTCACGATGGCCGAACGCCTCGGCGCGGAGCCGATCGACGCGACCCGGGGGGACGTGGCCGAGCAGGTGCGGGCGGCGACGGGCGGGCTCGGCGCGGACACGGTGATCGAGGCGGTCGGGCAGGACGCGACGCTGAGCGCGGCGATCGCCTCGGTGCGCAGTTCGGGCACCGTTTCGGTGGTGGGGGTGGACGCGAACTTCGCGTTCCCGATCGCCGTGCCGCTGCTGCTGATCCGCAATGTCACGCTGCGCTTCACCACGGCGCCGGTGGCGGCCACGTGGCCGACGCTGATCCCGCTGATCCGGCACGGCCGGCTGGTCCCGGTCGACGTGTTCACCCATCGAATGCCGCTGAGCGAGGCGGCGGCCGGATACCGCACCTTCGCGGATCGTACGGACGGCTGCCTCAAGGTGCTGTTCGACCCGACCCGCTGATCGACTCGTCGCCCGATGGGCGTACTGCCGACGTGCCCACCGCGAACTACTGTCCCATTTAACCCACTATGGGAGCCTGGTTGGGCTACCTGTGCAGGGAGAAGACGGATGAGCGGCGGAATGGGCCTTCCCGGCGGACTCGGCGGCATCCTGGGCAACCTGCTCGGTGGGCCGGGCGGTGGTCGGAACGGGGCGCTGGCGGGGGTACTGCTCGGCCTGCTGAGCCGACAGGGCGGCTCCGGCGGCCTGGCGGCGCTGGTGCAGCGGCTGCGGGACGGCGGACTCGAAGAGCAGGCCCAGTCGTGGGTGGACACCGGGCGCAATCAGCCGGTGAGCGGCAAGGAACTCACCGACGCGCTCGGCGAGGACGAGATGGTCCGCCTGGCGGGCCGGGCGGGCCTGACCAAGGAGGAGACCGCAGCCGCGCTCGCCGCGACGCTGCCGGGCGTGGTGGACGCGGTGACCCCCGGGGGC
Organism: Embleya sp. NPDC056575; assembly: GCF_042793325.1. Classification (NCBI taxonomy): domain Bacteria; kingdom Bacillati; phylum Actinomycetota; class Actinomycetes; order Kitasatosporales; family Streptomycetaceae; genus Embleya; species Embleya sp. NPDC056575. The sequence goes on along the minus strand of NZ_JBHTVA010000030.1, from coordinate 105,850 downwards.
GAACTGCCGGCCGCCGAGCGGATCGACGCGTTGGTCGACCCGACGTCGACGCCGGGCACTCCCGAGGCGGGCTCGGGGGCGGAGCCGGATGCGGGGGCGGAGCCGGGGGACGAGCCGGCTGCGGCGGTGGCCGGGACCGGGGCAGAGCCGGAGGCGGATGCCGCGACCGGCGCCGAGGCGGCGGCCGGGGACGAATCCGGCGACGAGGCCGAGGCCGAGCCTGGAGCCGGCACCGGACCCGAGTCCGCGTCGAACGGCACGCCCAAGCCCGGGTCGGACACCGAGCCCGACGGCGAACCCGAACCCGAGCCCGCGTCCAAGGACGAGTCCGAGCCCGGGACGGCAACCGGCTCCGCGACCGAGCCCGGACCGCCCGAGCCCAAGCGCTGATTCGAGCGGAGCCGCAACCCGCTGCGCCGCCGGTGAAGGAACCGGATCCCGGTGCCGCGTAGCGGCTGCGCCGTCCGGGCCCACTCCGGGGGCTGTCACGAACCTGGCCTCGCTCCGGTCCTCGGGCCGCTCCGGCGGCGGTGGGGCGAAGCGGAGCGGCAATCGCTGTGCCTGGTGAAGCGCAGTGGAACCGGATCCCGGTGCCGCGTAGCGGTAGCGCGCCCCGGGCCTCGCTCTGGGGGCTGTCACAACCTGGCCCCACTCCGGCCTTCGGGCCGCTCGGGCGGCGGTGGGGCGAAGCGGAGCGGCAACCGCTGTGCCTGGTGAAGCGCAGTGGAACCGGATCCCGGTGCCGCGCGGCGGTAGCGCGCCCCGGGCCTCGCTCCGGGGGCTGTCACGAACCTGGCCTCGCTCCGGCCCTCGGGCCGCTCCGGCGGCGGTGGGGCGAAGCGGAGCGGCAACCGCTGTGCCTGGCAAAGCGCAGTGGAACCGGAACCCGGTGCCGCGTAGCGGTAGCGCCGTCCGGGCCTCGCTCCGGGGGCTGTCACGAACCTGGCCTCGCTTCAGCCTTCGGGCCGCTCCGGCGGCGGTGGGGCGAAGCGGAGCGGCAACCGCTATGCCTGGCAAAGCGCAGTGGAACCGGAACCCGGTGCCGCGCAGCGGCTGCGCCCTCCGGGCCTCGCTCCGGGGGCTCTCACGAACCTGGCCCCATCCTTGCCCCCAGGCCGCCCCGGCGGCGGTGGAGCGAAGCGGAGCCGCAACCCGCTGCGTCACCGGTGGAGCGCAGCGGAGCCGGAACCCCGGTGCCGCGCAGCGGCAACGCCCCCCCGCCTTCCGCCCCCGACGGAGCGCAGCGGAGGAGAACCACTTCGCCGCCGCGCGGCGGCGGCGGCGGCTTTGCCCGGTCGCGGGCCCGACCCGACGCGGTTCACCTGCCGGCCCTCACGACCATGGCCGGTTTCGGGCGGACTGCCGGGTTCGTGGCTGCCGGGGGCGGAGTGGTTTCTCCTCCGCTGCGCTCCGTCGGGGGCGGAAGGGCCGGGGGGCGTTGCCGCTGCGCGGCGCCGGGTTCCGGTTCCGCTGCGCTCCACCAGTGGCGCAGTGGGTTGCGGCTCCGCTGCGCTTCACCGCTGCTGGGTCGCGTTGCCGCTGGGCGGGATGTGGCTGCGGTTCCACTGTGCTTCATCGCTGCGGGGGTGGGTTGGGGGTGGGGCCAGGTTCGTGAGTGTTTCCGGAGTGGGCCCACCGGCGTTGCCGCTGCGCGGCATGTGGTTCCGGTTCCGCTGTGCTTCATCGTGGTGTGTGGGTTGTGGCTTCCACCGTTATCGGCTCGGGGTTGAGGGGTGGGGCCCAGTGGCGTTGCCGCTGGGCGGGATGTGGTTCTGGTTCCGTTGTGTTTCATCGTGGCGTGGTGGGTTGTGGCTTCCGCCGTTATTGGCCCGGGGTTGAGGGGTGGGGCCCACCGGCGTTGCCGCTGCGCGGCATGTGGTTCTGGTTCCGTTGTGCTTCATCGTGGCGTGTGGGTTGTGGCTTCCACCGTTATTGGCCCGGGGTTGAGGGGTGGGGCCCACCGGCGTTGCCGCTGCGCGGCATGTGGTTCCGGTTCCGTTGTGCTTTATCGCTGCCGGGGTGGGTTGTGGCTTCCACCGTTATTGGCTCGGGGTTGAGAGGTGGGGTCCACCGGCGTTGCCGCTGCGCGGGATGGGGTTCCGGTTTCGCTGTGCTCTGGTGGTGGTGCTCGGGGTGATGGCGGGGTCAGGTTTCCGGGTGGGGGTGTACTCGCAGGTCATGTGTTTGATGCCGTTGATGAACATCGAGCGCAGGCGTTGTGGCTCGCCCACCACTTGGATGTCCGGCAGGCGGTGTAGCAACTCGCGGAACAGCAGGGTGATTTCGCGGCGTGCCAGGTGTGCGCCGAGGCAGAAGTGTGGGCCGCGTGCGCCGAAGCCGAGATGTGGGTTCGGGTCGCGGGTGAGGTCGAATCGCGCTGGGTCGGTGAACACCGTTTCGTCCCGGTTCGCCGACCAGTAGAACAGCAGTAGTTTGTCGCCGTCTCGGACCTGTTTCCCGTTCAGTTCGGTGTCGCGGACGGCGGTGCGGCGCATCCACACCACCGGCGAGGCCAGGCGGATGATCTCCTCGACGGCGGTTGGTGCGTACCGCTCGAAGTCCGAGCGCCACAGGCGGTGTTGGTCGGGGTTCTGGGTCAGTAGCCACAGTCCGTGGGAGATCGCGTTGCGGGTGGTCTCGTTGCCGGCGGCGAGCAACAGGATGAAGAACGAGGCCAGTTCGTCCGCGCTCAGGCTCTCCCCGTCGATCTCCGCGTTGACCAGCGCGGAGGTCACGTCGTCGGTGGGGGTGCCGCGCCGGAACTCGGCCAGGTTCCGCATCAGTTCGGCGAGTTCGGCACCGGCCGTGAGCAGCGCCTCGATGTGGCCGCCGCCCTCCTGGGGCACGTATTCCGGGTCCGCGACGCCGAGGATCACGTTGGAGCGTTCGAAGACGAAGCGGCGGTCCGCGCTCGGTACGCCCATCATGTCGCAGATGACGTCGAGCGGCAGGCGGGCGGCGACGTCGGTGACGAAGTCGCAGGAGCCGCGTTCGGCCACGTCGTCGACGATGGTCCGGGCGGTGCGGTCCACGTCGTCGGAGAACTGCTTGATCATTCTGGGAGTGAAGGCGCGGGCGACGATCCGGCGCAGCCGCTGGTGCCGGGGATCGTCCATTTCGATCATGGAACCGAAGAACTCGCCGAAGCCCGGCGGGAAGTCGGGTATGTGGGTGGAGCCCTGCCCCGAACAGAAGTCCTCCGGGCGACGGGTCGCCTCCGCGACGTCGGCGTGTCGGGTCAGTGCCCAAAAGCCGGGGCCGGGCTCCAGCGGGCTCTCCGGCTCCGGGTAGTAGGGCATCGGCCAGGTGGCGCGCAGCCGGGAGAAGCCCTGTTCGCGTGCGGCCAGGGGGCCCGACCAGAAGTCCAGGTCCGCGAGCGGGACGTCGGTGGGCCAGGTCCTGGGGTTCGGGTCGGTCGTGCTCGGTTCAGCCGCCTCGGCCGTCATGCCGCTCACTCCGATCGCGCGTTGTTACTCGCGGGTTCGGTAATCAGTGCAGCACACATGCGTCGAGCGATCCAGGGGTGCGCGCGCGAATCCGCGGGGGTCAGGTGGTGAGCGCGCCGCCGTTGACCTGGAGGGTCTGGCCGGTGATCCAGGCGCTTTCGGTCGAGGCGAGGAACGCGCAGATCGCCCCGGCGTCCTCGGGGGTGCCCAGGCGGCCGACCGGTATGCGCTCGGCCTGTCCGGCGGTGTGCGCGAGTTCGCGACCGCTGGGGCGCGGGTCCATCAGGCCGAGCGCGACCGTGTTCGCGGTCACGCCGTCGCGCGCGGTCTCCATCGCGAGGTGGCGCATGAAGGCGATGGCGCCGCCCTTCGCGGCCCCGTACAGCGAGATGCCGAACGCCTGGCCGCTCACCCCGGCGGTCGAGGCGATGGTGATCACCCGTCCGAAGCGGCGCGCGCACATCCCGTCGAGCACCGCCTTGGTGCACGCCATCACGCCGAACAGGTTGACGTCGGCGAAGCGTTGCCAGTCCTCGGGCACGGTCTGGCGGAACCGGGTCGGGCGAAATGCCTCGGCGCCGCCGTTGCCGGCGTTGTTGACCAGGATGTCGACAGGCGCGACGGCGCGCTCGAAGGCGCGGATCGCCAGGAGCGCGGCCCGGGGGTCGGTCACGTCGAACACGGCGGGGTACGCCCGGCCGCCGGCGTCGCGGATCGTGGCCGAGGTCTGCTCGGCGCGCTCGGCGTCGAGGTCGTTCACAGCCACGATCGCACCCTGCGCGGCGAGCAGTCGGGCGATGCCCGCGCCGACGCCCTGCCCCGCGCCGGTCACCAGCGCGGCCCTGCCGTCGAGTGCGAACACGCTGGTCTCCCGGGGGAATCGATCGGCTCGACGACGGTCCTGGGCCCGGCGTCGATCATGACGCGCGCAGCCAACCACCGGCCCCTACACGTGTCAATGCTGGACTCCATCAATTACCTTCGACCGGCGGGGGCGCGCACCTAGACTGTGGAACGCCCGCCTCCGCCATACGAAACCGTACGGCGTTGCTTCCCCCCCGGAGGACTCGTCCAGTGCCCCCGTCAGCCGAGTCGCCCACTCCGGAACGACACGAGTCGCGGCACCACGTCCAGACCGCTCTCGAACGCCTGATCCGACTCCAGCAGAGCCGTCGTGTGCACGGTGAACTCACCAGCGCTTCGCGCGCCCAGGTCTCCCAGCCGGCGGTGGTGTTGTTGGCCCGGTTGCAGGCGGGCGGCGGCGGCCTGGCGATCGGCGATCTGGCCAAGCTCGCCCGGATGGACATGTCGCTGGTCAGCCGGGAGCTGCGCAAGCTGGAGGCGGACGAGTTGGTCACCCGGACCACCGACGCGCGCGACGGCCGGATCACCCGGGTCGGCCTCACCCCCAAGGGTCGCGGTGTGGTCCGCCGGCTGCGCCGGGTGCGGGACCGGCACTTCGAGGACGCGCTGTCGGGCTGGTCCGACGAGGACCTCGCCGCCCTCGGCGCGCTGATGGGCCGCTTCGTCGACGACCTCTCCGCCGTGCGCTACCGCGAGGCCGACGACACCGCCTGATCGGATCGGCGGGCCCGTCCGGCGTGTTCCCACCGCTCCCGCGCCGTGCTGCGCCGGCTCCGTTTGTGGCGGCTCGGCTGGACAGCGCCCGCGAGTCCATCAGACTGTGTGCCTGGACCGGGCGGTTTGTGGTCCGCCGGGTCGAACTCGCGTGCCCGCGGGCGCGTGTGCCGGTCTGCGGCGGGTGGGACGACGTGGAAGGAAGAGGACGCACCGTGGGAGAGCTGCACTGCGCCGGCCGCGACCGCGTGCGGGTCGCGTGAGCGCGGTACTGCGCGGCACGGGAGCCGCGCCGGGGTCCGCGGTCGGCCGTCTCGTGGCGGCCCGGGTCGGCGCACCGGCCGCCCGGCCGGACCCGGTGCCGCCGACCGACATCCCGGCCGCGCTGGACACCGTGGCCCGGCACATGGACGACCTGGCCGGGGCGCTGCGCACGCGCGGACGGGCGGCGGAGGCCGACATCGTCGAGTTCGCCGCGCTGATCGCCCGGGATCGCGAGCTGCGCGACGGCGCGGCCCGGCACCTCGCGGCGGGCCTGGAGCCGATCGACGCGCTCGCCGAGGCGGTGCGCGAATTCGCCGACGTGGTGGCCGGTTTCGACGACGAACTGCTCGCCGAGCGAGCGGTGGACGTGCGCGACATCGGCCGCCAGGCCGAGGCGCTGCTGCGCGGCGAGGACCCGATGGGCGGTGCGCCGGCGGGTGGGGCGCCGGCGGTGCTGGTCGGCGAGGAGTTGGCCGCGATGGACCTGCTGCGCGGCGCGCGACCGGCGGCGGCGGTGTCCGAGCGGGGCGGGCCGACCGGGCATCTGGCCATCGTGGCCCGATCGTTGGGCATTCCGCTGGTCCTCGGCATCCCGGTGGCGGCGCTGGCCGAGCTGGCCGAGGACCTGATCCTGGTGGACGGCGAGGCGGGTACGGTCGAGGCCAACGCGGGCGCGGGCGTACGGACCATCCCGGCGCCGCGGCGGGTGCCCGGTGGCGGCGCGGGCCAGGCGATCACCCGGGACGGGCGCCGGATCCGGGTGCGGGCCAACGTGGCGACCGTGACGGACGCGCTCGCGGCGGGCGAGGCCGGCTCCGAGGGAGTGGGCCTGCTGCGTACCGAACTGCCTTTCCTGACCGAGGAGTCCGGCTGGCCGGACGAGGAACGACACGTGGCGATGTTGACCCCGGTGCTGGCCGCGGTGCCACCGGGGCTGGTGGTGGTGCGCACGCTGGACTTCACCGGCGACAAACGCCCGCCGTTCCTGCGCGACCGGCGGATCACGCTGCCCGGACCCGACGCGCTGACCGCACAACTGCGCGGCGTGATGCGCGCGGCGAGCGACACGGGGGTCGAGGTGGCGCTGCTGCTGCCGATGGTCGACCATCCCCGGCGGATCAAGCACGTGCGTGGCCTGCTCGCCGACGCGTGCGCGAGTCTGGGCCTGCTCCCGCCGCCGCTGGGCGCGATGGTCGAACTGCCCCAGGTGCTGGACCAGGTGGACGATCTCGCCGAGCACGCCGACTTCCTGTCCCTGGGCACCAACGACCTCACCTCGCGGCTGCTCGGGCTGAGCCGGGACGACCCCCGGCTGACGCCCGCCTCCGCCGCGCATCCGACGGTGTTGGACGCGATCGCGCAGACCATCCGGGCGGGCCACGCGCGCGGACGCGCGGTGTCGTTGTGCGGCGACGCGGCGGCGGATCCGGCGGTCCTGCCGCATCTGGTCCGGCTCGGCTGCGACGCGGTCTCGGTGGCGCCGACCGCGCTCGCGGGGGTGCGGGCGGCGGTCCGGGCATACTGACGGCACGAGTGCTCCCGTGGGCGAGGGATCGGTGCGGGTCGCGTGCAGGGTGGGTGGGCACAGGGTGGGATACACGTCCGCGGATCGGGACGGGCCGGGATATTGCCTGGGCTGGAACGACCAACGTCGGATAATGCGGACATGGGAAAAACGTACGAGCGGATCGACGATCGACTGCGCGAGTTCATCGAGGGCCAACCCGTCTTCTTCGTGGGGAGCGCACCGCTCGCCGACGACGGCCACGTCAACGTGTCGCCCAAGGGGCGGGCCGGCACCCTCCTCGTGCTGGACGAACAGACCGTGGCCTACCTGGACTTCGGCGGCAGCCACGCCGAGACCATCGCGCACCTGCGGGAGAACGGCCGGATCACCCTGATGTGGTGCGCGTTCGAGGGGCCGCCGAAGATCGTGCGGGTGCACGGTGTCGGCGAACCGGTCTTCCGCGACGACCCGCGCTTCGTCGACCTGGTGGCCCGCTTCGGTGACGCGGATGCCGCAGGGCTGCGCGCGGTGGTGGTGGTGCGGGCGAAGCTGATCAGCGACACGTGCGGGTTCGCCGTGCCGTTCATGGACTATCGCGAGGAGCGGACCCTGCACGAGGAGTACATGGCCCGCAAGACCGACGAGGAGTTCGTCGAATACGTCGGCACCAAGCCGTACAACATCGCGAGCATCGACGGACTGCCGGCCGTACCACTGCCGTTGCCGCTGCGCGGGTAGCGGATGGCGGGTGGGGGAGGCATGGCGGTCGGCGGGGTGGCGGGTGACGGCCCGGGGCCGTCGGGCTCAGCCGTCCCCGGTCGCCTGTCGCTCGTACGCTCCCAGGATCGCCGCGAGCAGCCCCGGGAAGCGCTCCTCCAGATCCGCCTGCCGCAGCGTGGTCAGCCGGCGGTTGCCGTCCTCGCGCTGGTGGATCACACCCGCCTCGCGCAACACCCGGAAGTGGTGGCTGAGCGTGGAGGGGGCCACCTCGACCGGGAAGGTGCCGCACGCGCGCTCGGGGTCGGCGTGGAGTGTGCGGGTGATGGTCATCCGGGTCGGGTCGGACAGCGCGTGCAGGACGTCGAACACGTTCATTCGGGCGGTGGCCACGTGGACCGGCGCCGGACGCCGTCGATGTGAGCGGGGCACGGGCGGCTCCTCTTCTCCACGGGTCCCGGCGCGCGGAGGGTTTCCCCGACCGCCTTGGCGGTGATTTTGCCCGGCGTCCCCGATCATCGTGGTACTACTTTCGACGTACGTCGAACATCGTAACCGTGGACGGGGACGGACATGCGCGCATTGCTGATGACCGAGCCGGGGGACGCGCGCCGGTCGCGGATCGTGGACGTGGAGGTGCCCCGTCCGGGCGCGGGCGAGGTGGCGATCGACGTCGCGTACGCCGGGCTGAACTTCATGGACGTGATGGCCCGGCGCGGCGATCCGGGCTATGTCCGGAGTTGGCCGTATCGCCCCGGACTGGAGGTCGCCGGCACGGTGCGCGAGGTCGGCGCGGACGTGGTCGGCCTGGCGGTCGGCGACCGGGTCGCCGCCGTGCCCGACGGCGGCGGCCTGGCCGAAGTGGCCATCGCCCGGGCCGGGTTGACCATGACCGTGCCCGCCGAGGTGACGCTGCGCACGGCGGCGGCGGTGCCGCTGGGCCTGGCCACGGCGATGTTGCTGCTGGCCGAGGCGGGCCGGTTCGCCCCCGGGGACAGTGTCCTGGTGCACTCCGCGAGCGGTGGCATCGGCAGTGCGCTGGCGCAACTGGTCCCGCTGCTCGGCGGTGGTCGGCTGATCGGCACGGTGGGCCGGGCGGAGAAGGTCGACGCGGCCCGCAAGAGCGGCTACGACGAGGTGTTCGTGCGCGACGAGGCGGACGCGGACGCCATCCGGGCGGCCAACGAGGGCCACGGGGTGGATGTGATCCTGGACCCGCTGGGCACCAGTGCGCTGGCCCTGGACCTGGACGCGGCGGCCACCGGCGCCCGGATCGTGCTGTTCGGCAACGCCTCCGGCGGCGCGCTCGACCCGATGCCGGCGGCCGGTCGACTCATCGGCGGCAACATCACCGTGACCGGCTTCAGTCATCGCGGCCTGGTCGCGGGCGCGCCCCGGCGGGTGGCCCGGGCCATCCGGGGCACTCTGGACCTGCTCGCGGGTGGCCGGCTGGACTTCCCGGTCACCGAACTGTCGTCCTTGGCCGAGGCTCCGGCCGCGCACGACCTGCTCGCCGCGGGGCGGGGCGCGGGCAAGTACGTGGTTCGGGTCACCGGCTGACGGGCCGCCACCCCCGGCGCCCGGGCCGAAGTCCGGGTGGACTCGGCCGACTTCGGTCGGACACGCCGGGGCGGATCAGCCCTGTGCCGGGTATGGGCCGGGCGGCTGGTGCGGAGGCTGCGGCGTGTAGTGGCCCGGCGGCTGGTCGGGCGGCTGCGGCGCGTACGGGCCGGGTGCCTGGCCCGGGTACTGCTGGGGGGCCTGGCCGGCGTACTGCTGCGGTGCCTGCCCCGGGTACGGGTTCGCCGCCTGCGGCGCGTACTGGTTCGGTACCTGGCCCGGGTGGCCGCCGCCTTGCGGCACGCCGCCGGACGCCGCGTACGCGTCGGTGAGGTAGCGGAAGATCCACTCGCCCTCGGTGCGCCACGGGCGCGGGAAGTTGAGCTTGGCGGGCTTGTCCTTGCCGGGGAAGTGGAAGAACATCCGGCTCCAGGTCGTCTTCGTCTCCAGCCCGCTCAGCAGCGCCCCGGCCTGGGCGTGGGTCAGCGCGTAGGCCACCTCCTTCGGCCTGCTGCTCAGCGAGCTCGCGCGGTGGAACAGCACCCCCTGGCGGGTGACCGTGAAGAAGTAGTAGTCGGACATCGACGCCCCGATCAGCGCGCCGATGCCGCCGAAGAGCGCGAACAACATCGGGTTCGGCCCGCGGACCACGAACATCGTGCACAGCGGTTCGTCGCCGGGCACGGCCGCGGCCACCACCTCCGCGACCTGCCGCTGCATGGTCGCCTTGCGCATTGCCATGTGCCGGTCCTCCCGTGGGTGTGCCGCGCGCCGCCGCGACGGGCGATCGAAGGCTAGTCCCATGAGAGCCGTCCACGGGGTCCGATCCGGGCAAATGTTCGGCTCGGGTCGAGGGCGTGCGCTTCCGCTGAGCGGAATCCGGGCGCCCGGCGGGCGGGCGGCAGGCGGCACGGTGGGCGCTACGACATCGCCGCCGTAGGGGAGAGCGCATGAACGGGCTCGAGGACGTCTATCTGGTGGACGCCGTACGCACGCCCATCGGGCGCCACGGCGGCGCGCTGGCCGGGGTGCGGCCGGACGATCTGGCCGCGACCGTGTTGCGCGCCCTGCTCGACCGGGCGCCGGATCTGGACCCGGAGCGCGTCGACGACGTGGTGTTCGGCGCCGCCAACGGGGCCGGCGAGGACAACCGGGACGTGGCGCGCATGGCCGTGCTGCTCGCCGGACTGCCCACCTCGGTGCCCGGCGTCACGGTGAACCGGCTGTGCGGATCCGGCCTGGAGGCGGTGATCCAGGCGGCGCGCGCGGTCGCGGTCGGCGACGCCTCGATCGTGGTCGCGGGCGGGGTCGAGTCGATGTCGCGCGCACCGTGGGTGCTGGCCAAGCCGGGCCGGGGATATCCCACCGGCCACGAGACGCTGCACTCGACCACGCTCGGCTGGCGCATGGTCAATCCGCGCATGCCCGCCGAATGGACCGTCGGCCTCGGCGAGGCGACCGAGCAGCTGGCGGCGGAATACGGCGTGACCCGGGAGGCGCAGGACGCCTACGCCGCCGCGTCGCACGCCGGGGCCGCCGCCGCGTGGGCCGCGGGCGCGTTCGCCGACGAGGTGGTCCCGGTCCCAGGCGTGGACCTGGCCCGGGACGAGTCGGTCCGGCCCGGCAGCACCCCGGAGGTATTGGCCGGGCTGAAGCCGTCGTTCCGCCCGGACGGCACGATCACCGCGGGCAACGCCTCGCCGCTCAACGACGGAGCCGCCGCGCTCCTGGTGGCCGACGCCGCGGGACTGCGGGCCATCGGCCGCGAGCCGCTGGCCCGGATCACCGCGAGCGGTGTGCATGGCGTGGACCCGCGCCGGTTCGGCATCGGCCCGGTCGAGGCGGGCCGTCGCGCGCTGGCCAGGGCCGGTCGCGGCCTCGACGAGCTGGACGCGGTCGAACTCAACGAGGCGTTCGCCGCCCAGGCGCTCGCCTGCCTGGGCGAATGGCCCGAGGTGGACCCGGCCGTGGTCAACCCGCTCGGCGGCGCGCTCGCGCTCGGCCACCCGCTCGGCGCGTCCGGCGCCCGGATCCTGGGCACGCTCGCGCACCGGTTGCACCGCCGAGGCGGCGGCCTGGGCCTGGCCGCACTGTGCATCGGCGTCGGCCAGGGCCTGGCCGTCACGGTGGAGAACTGAGGAGAGACGCCCGATGACCATCCCGTACGACCGCACCGACGGCCGACCGGACCGCCACGCTCCCGAGGCCGCGGCCGGTCCCGAGCCCGGAGCTCCGCCCGCGCCCGAACCCCCGCGCCGCCTCCCCGAGTTCGACTTCGCCGCCTACCGGAGCACCGAACTGCGCAGCCCCCGGCGGCCGTTGGTGATCCCGCCGAGCGGCGCCACCGAGCGCACCGGCCCGGTGTTCGGCGTCGCCGACGTACACCCGCTCGACGCCGACCTCACCGCACAACACGTCGGCGAACCGCTGGGCGAGCGCATCGTGGTCGGCGGCCGGGTGCTGGACGAGTCGGGTCGACCGCTGCGCGGGCAACTCGTCGAGCTGTGGCAGGCCAACGCGGCCGGCCGCTACCCGCACAAGGGCGATCGTCACCCCGCCCCGCTCGACCCCAACTTCACCGGCGCCGGCCGTTGTCTGACCGACGACGAGGGCCGCTACCGGTTCGTCACGATCAAGCCCGGCGCGTACCCGTGGGGCAATCACCACAACGCCTGGCGTCCCGCGCACATCCACTTCTCGCTCTTCGGCACCGCCTTCACCCAGCGTCTGGTGACCCAGATGTACTTCCCTGGCGACCCGCTGTTCGCCTACGACCCGATCTTCAACTCGGTGCGCGACGAACGGGCCCGGCGCCGGATGATCGCCGGCTTCGACATGGACACCACCGTGAGCGACTGGGCGCTCGGCTACCGGTGGGACATCGTGCTCGGCGGCGCGAGCGCGACCCCGACGGAGGACCGATGAGCACCCCGCCGATGAGCACCCCGCCGATGAACATCCGGCCGATGAACACCCCGCCGAGGCACACCTGGCCGATCGGCGCCGAGGGCGGCACGCCGAATCCGGACGGCGGGCTCACCCCGTCGCAGACCGTCGGGCCGTTCTTCGGCTACGCGCTGCCCTTCGCCGGCGGCCCGGACCTGGTTCCGCCGCACACGCCCGGCGCGATCCGGGTGCACGGCACGGTGTACGACGGCGCGGGTGTGCCCGTCCCGGACGCCGTCGTGGAGATCTGGCAGGCCGACGCGGCGGGCCGGATCCCGCGCGCGCCCGGCTCCTTCGCGCGCGACGGGGCGACCTTCACGGGGTGGGGGCGGGCGGCGGTGGACCGGCTCGGCCGCTACGCGTTCAGCACGGTTCGGCCCGGTGCGCCCGGGGCCGACGCGAATCCGTACCTGGCCATGTCGGTGTTCGCGCGCGGCATGCTGCGCCGAGTGGTCACCCGGGTGTACTTCCCCGAGGACGACCGCCACGCGGACCCGCTGTTCGCGCTGGTTCCGGCGAGCCGGCATGAGACGCTGATCGCCGTGCGGGAGGAATCGGGAGCCTACCGCTTCGATGTGCACATCCAGGGCGAACAGGAGACGGTCTTCCTTGCCGTGTGACCGTGACCCCGTGGCCGGTCGTGACGCCGTGCCCGGCCATGACCCGGATCGCGCGTACGACGAGGTCGACGCGGGGCTGCTCGAACCGGTTCGGGCCGGGACGCCCGTCGAGGCGGCCACGAGCGACGCCGCGTACCTGCGCGCGCTGCTCGACGCGGAAGCCGCGCTGGCCCGGGCCCAGGCCCGGATCGGGCTGATCCCGGCCGAGGCCGCCGCCGCGATCGAGGCGGGCGCCCGGGGCACGTTCGACCCGGTCGACCTGGCCCGTCGCGCACGCGGCGCGGGCAACCCGGTGGTCCCGCTCGTCCAGGACCTCCAAGCGGCGGTGCGCGCCCTCGACCCGGCCGCCGCCGACCGGGTGCACCTGGGCGCGACCAGCCAGGACATCGTGGACAGCGCCGCGATGCTGGTCGCCGCCCGCGCCCTGGACGCCACGCTGCCCGACCTGGCCCGCACCGCCGCCGCGCTGGCCCACCTGGCCGAACGGCACCGCGACACGCTCCAGGCCGGTCGTACGCTCACCCAGCACGCGGTGCCGACCACGTTCGGGCTGGTCGCGGCCGGCTGGTGCGTCGCGGTCACCGACGCCTGGGCGCACACCCGCGCGGTCCGCGCCGCGCTGCCCGCGCAACTGGGCGGCGCGGCGGGCACCCTGGCCGCGCTCGGTGCGCACGGGGTCGCGCTGCTCGCCCCGTTCGCCGAGGAACTGGGGTTGGCCGAACCGGTGTTGCCCTGGCATACGCTGCGTGCCCCGATCCTGGACCTGGCCGGTGCGCTCGCCCGGATCACCGGCGCGCTGGGCAAGTTCGCCGGCGATGTCGCGCTGCTCGGGCAGACCGAGGTGGGCGAGGTGGCGGAGGCGACCGGCGCCGGGCGCGGCGACTCCTCGGCGATGCCGCACAAGCACAACCCGGTGTTGTCGGTGCTGATCGTCGCGGCCGCCCGGCAGGTGCCCGGTCACGTCTCGATCCTGGCCGCCTCGGCGGCGGGTGCCGAGTACCAGCGCCCGGCCGGCGCCTGGCACGCCGAGTGGCAGCCGCTGCGCGCGGCACTGCGCCTGGCGGGCGGCGCGGCCTCGACGGCGGCCGAACTGGCCGAGGGTCTGGTCGTCTTCCCGGACCGTATGCGGGCCAACCTGGAGCTGACCGGAGGGCGGATCGTGTCCGAGCGGCTGGTCGCCGAGTTGACCGCCGAGCACGGCGCGACGCAGGCTCGCCGGCTGCTCACCGACGCCTCCCGGACCTCGGCGCGAACCGGCCGGCACCTTCGTGATGTGCTGGGGGAGGCCGACGAGACGCTGTTCGACCCCGCCGGCCATCTCGGCTCAACCCCGGCCCTGATCGATCGGGCGCTCGCGCACCACCGCACCGTGTTCCGGTTCCAAGAGAAGGTCACATGACGATCGCCACGCTCAACCACCGCTTCGACGGCCCGGCCGACGCCCCGGTGGTGATCCTCGGCCCCTCGCTCGGCACCGAACTGGGCATGTGGGACGCGCAGATCCCGAAGTTGTCCCAGGAGTACCGGGTGCTGCGCTACGACCTGCGCGGACACGGTCGCTCGCACCCGGTGGCGGGCACCGACTCGATCGCCGACCTGGTCGGCGACGTGGTGACGCTGGCCGACTCGTACGGGATCAGGCGGTTCGCCTACGCCGGGGTCTCGCTCGGCGGCGCGGTCGGCCTGTGGATGGGCGTGCATCATCCCGAACGGCTGACCGGGCTGATCGCGTGTTGCACCTCGGCGCGATTCGGCGAGCCCGAGGGCTGGCGGGAGCGGGCCGCGACGGTGCGCGCGCAGGGCATGCGGCAACTCGCCGACACGGTGATCCGCCGCTGGTTCACCCCGGAGTACATCGAGCGGGAGCCGGCCGCGGTGCGGCGGATCCTGGAGATGTTGTACGCCTGCCCGCCGGAGGGCTACGCCGGTTGTTGCGACGCGCTCGCGGGCTACGACCTGCGCGCCGAACTGGGCCGGATCAGCGCGCCCACGCTGGTGATCGGCGCCGAGCGGGACCCGTCCACGCCGCTCGAACACGCCCGCGAGCTGGCCGCCGGCATCCCCGGCGCGACGCTGGTGGAGGTCGCCGACGCCGCGCACCTGGCGAACATCGAGCAGGCCGAGGCGGTCACCTCGGCGATGCTGGCGCACCTGGCGGCGGGGGAGCGGGGATGAGCCACGCCGACGGGATGCGGGTGCGGCGCGAGGTGCTGGGCGACGCGCATGTGGATCGGGCGGTCGCGGGTACCACCGAACTGACCGCCGACTACCAGGACCTGATCACCCGCTACGCGTGGGGCGAGATCTGGACCCGGCCCGGCCTGGACCGCCGTACCCGCAGCTGCGTCACCCTCACCGCCCTGGTGGCCGGCAACCACCCGGACGAACTCGCGATGCACCTGAGGGCGGCCCGGACCAACGGCCTGAGCTGGGACGAGATCAAGGAGGTGCTGTTGCAGACCGCCGTCTACTGCGGCGTGCCGGCGGCGAACAGCGCTTTCGCGGTGGCGCAGCGCGTCCGGGCCGAGCTGGGCGAGTGAGGGAGGGCCGCCGATGACGCCCGTCACGGTGACCGGCAAGGTGATGGCCATCCTCGGCGCGTTCGCCGCCGGGGACGGCCGGTTGACCCTGACGGAGGTGTGCCGGCGGGCCGATCTGGCGCTCGCCACCGGACATCGCCTCGTCGCCGAGCTGGTCGGCGGGGGTTTTCTGGAGCGGCTGGACGACGGGTCGTATCGGGTCGGGGTCAAGCTGTGGCACATCGGCGCGCAGGCGCACGCCGCGACCGATCTGCGCGATCTGGCGCTGCCGCACATGGAGGACCTGTACGAGGCGACCCACGAGAACGTGCAGCTCGCGGTGCTGCGCGACGGCAAGGCGCTGTATCTGGAACGCCTGCGCGGCACCCGCTCGATGCCGATCGTCACCCGGGTGGGTGTGGAGTTGCCGCTGCACGCCACCGGGGTCGGCAAGGTGTTGCTCGCCTACGCGCCCCGGCGGTTGCGCGAGCGGGTGCTGGCCGAGACGTTGGCCGCGCACACCGAGCGCACCATCACCGATCCGGAGCGGCTGCGCGTGTGCCTGTCCGAGGTCCGGCGCACCGGAGTGGCCACCACGTCTGGGGAGATGACGGTCGGCGCGCACTCGGTGGCGGCGCCGATCCGGGACCGGCACGACACGGTGGTCGCGGCGTTGTCCCTGGTGACCGGGCGGCGTACGGCCGACCTGCGGCGGCTGGTGCCGACGGTGACCACGGCGGCTCGGGCACTGTCCCGGGACGTGGCGCTGCACTGGTCCGGGAGCGGGGACATCGGCGCCGACGCGGACGAGGGCGCGGGTGGGGACTGTCACCCACGTGGGTGACAGTCCCCGTCGGTGATCACGTCCTCAGAGCTTGAGCATCACCTGTACGAAGGCCCGGTACTTCTGCAGGGCGAGCCGCAGTTGCTCGGTGTCGTCCCCGGCCTCGCGCCGCAGCCGCTCCAGCTCGGCGCGCCTGGCCTGGATGGCGTCGGTCGCCAGCTTGGCCACCTGCGCGGTCACCTCGTCGGCGTCGGAGACCGCGTCGGCGGGGCTGTCCACGAAGGTCGACAGGGTGTCCCGGAAGCGGGCGTTCAACTCCTCGCCGGTGTCCCGGTCGACCAGCGCGTCGCCGGCGACGGTGCGGCGCGCGGGAGTGCGCCGCGCGGCCGGCCGGCGACCGCTCGCGCTCACCGTCCCGGCCGCGGCCGCGGCCGCGCTGCTCTTGCCCGCGCCGCGCACCGGCAGGACCGAGGTCCCGTACGGCTCCACGTCGTCGTGCTGTCGGTGCGGCAGGTCGGCGGCCGGTGCCGGCGGCGGGTCGGTGGGTGCGGGCGGGATCGGGCCGGCGCCGTCGGTGATCCGGGCCTGGCGGGCGGCGCGGTCGCGGCCGTCGCGCTCCACGACGGGCGCGTCTTCCGGTGGGGCGCCGGAAGTACTCGGCGCGTTCGGGGAGTTCGTCTTGCGCATCGGTCTGGGTCCTCTCGTCCGGTACGACTGGCCGTGGCGCCGTTCCTCCGAGCGTCCCCCCGTTCGGGACCGCTCCGGTGTGGTCGGTCTTCCGATTCGTCTTCCGCTTTGTCCATGCCTACCCGGGTGTGTACCCGGTCAGCGGGTCTCCGGCTTCGTGGTGTCGAATCGGGGCGCCCGCGTGTCGTATTCGGCCGATGTCGTGGTCGTACCGGTCGTACCGGTCGTGCCCGTCGGGTTCGTCGTGCCGGTCCGATGGTCGTGCGTGCCCCTGGCCGCGGCGCTGTTCCTGGGGCGATACGTCTGCCCCAACAGGTCGTCGAACAGGGCCCGGTGGTGGATCATCGCCTGGCGCAGGTCCTCGGTCTCGGCGCGCCCGGCCTCGTTGAGTCGGGCGATCTCGTGCGCCTTGCGGTAGTGCTCGAGGGTGTGACCGTGCTCGACGGACAGCAGTTCGATCCGCGTGTCGTGTGCGCCGGTCGGGTAGCCGCGCTCGTGCATCAGCCGGGTGATCAGCGCGTCGGCCTCGGCCACCGCGTCGCCGGGGGCGTCCACGAAACGTTCCTGGACGTCGGTCCACTCGGTCGCGTACTGCTCCCGCGCGGCGGGCTCCAGGGGTTTGAGGTCGAGGTCGCGGTGCTTGCGCTCGCGATCGGCCAGCCGGCGTTCGGCCAGGCGTCGGTCGCCGTACTGTTCGACCGCCTTGTCGTACTCGGGGCCGAAGCGGTCTTGCAGGTGCCTGCGCCGCATCATCGGACGGCCCACGAGGACGGCCGCGCCGGCGAGGAGGACGACGATCACCACGATCAGGACGATGGTCGCTGCCGTGTTCACGGGGGACTCCAGGAGTGTCGGGTCTCGGATCGTGCCTTTCGGTGGAACAGCGGATGCACTCCGCATAGCGGAGGTATCCGCCCGTGCTCGACATCCCATCCCTTGCCGGGTCCGCGCCGAGCAAACTCGACCGGAGGCACCGGCTTCCGGCCACCGGAAGGCGGGCGGGTCGGCCGGGCCCGCGATGGGCGAGCCTGAGGCGGATCGGGTAGGGCGGGACGAGGAGCGGGCGGATGCGGACACGGGTCGCGATCATCGGTGCGGGGCCTGCGGGTCTGCTGCTGTCGCAACTGCTGCACGATCGTGGGATCGACGCGGTGTTGCTGGAGGCGCGCGATCGCGCGTACTGCGAGGGCCGGCAGCGGGCGGGCATGCTGGAGCAGGCCACGGTCGACGTGTTGCGCGAGGCCGGCGCGGCGGACCGGCTGGATCGTGAGGGGCTGGTCCACCACGGGATCCATCTGCGCTTCGCCGGTCGGGATCGGCACATCGACTTCCCGAGCCGGACCGGGGGGCGGTCGGTGACCGTGTACGGGCAGACCGAGATCGTCAAGGACCTGATCGCCAAGCGGATCGCCGAGGGCGCGCGGATGTACTTCGACGCGCCGGTGACCACGATCGAGGGCATCGACGGCGACGCGCCGCGCGTGCGGTTCCTGCGCGACGGCGTGGAGGAGGTGCTGGAGTGCGACCTGGTCGCGGGGTGCGACGGGTTCCACGGGGTCTCGCGGGGGGCGATTCCGGCGGATGTGCTGAAGATCCACGAGCGGGTCCATCCGTTCGCGTGGCTGGGCATCCTGGCGGATGTGGCGCCGTCCACCGACGATCTGATCTACGCCTACAGCGAGCGGGGGTTCGCGCTGCACAGCATGCGCTCGCGTGCGGTGAGCCGGCTGTATCTCCAGGTGGACCCGGACGCGGATCTCGCCGACTGGCCGGACGAGAGGATCTGGGCGGAGTTGCGCGAGCGGTTGGCGCTGCCGGGCTGGACGCTGGACGAGGGGCCGATCAGGGAGCGGAGCATCACCCCGATGCGAAGCTTCGTGGCCGAGCCGATGAGCTTCGGGCGGCTGTTCCTGGCGGGCGACGCGGCGCACATCGTGCCGCCCACGGGGGCGAAGGGGTTGAATCTCGCGATGGCGGACGTGCGGGTGCTGGCGCGGGCGTGTGGTGAGTTCTTCCTGGCCGGGTCGCGGGCGGGGCTCGACGGCTACAGCGACGCGTGTTTGCGGCGGGTGTGGCGGGCGGAGCAGTTTTCGTACTGGATGACGACGTTGTTGCATGCGCGTGAGGACGCGGACGCGTTCGAACGACGGTGCCAGGAGGCGCAGTTGGCGTATCTCGCCGACTCCGATGCGGCGATGGCCACGCTGGCCGAGAACTATGTCGGCTACACCTGGGCCGACCGACCCCGCAGCCGGCCGGACGTCGAGGTGGACCGCTAGGCTGGCGCCGGCAATACGCCATCTTCACAAGGAAGTTCGTCAGCGCCGGGTCGGTCGGTGGAGTGTGCTGTCGGGCTCGCTCGGCATGCGGGTTCGACGCGGCTCCGCCTCGGCGGTGTGCGGTCGTGTTCCCGGATCCGGGCCTGTCTCGGAAGGGCCATGATGACCACCGACCACGACACCTTCGGCGACGGCGGGTATACGCCGGACGCCGAGCGGGACACCACGATCCTGCTGGACGCATTCGTCGCGCACATCGCGAACGCGGTTCGCGAACGGGGCCTGCCGGAGCGCCTCCCGGGCGATTCGACCGCGCTGCACCGCGAACTCGAAGTCGCCAACGGGCACCTGATCGACGACGAGCCGTCCCGGCACAACCTGCGGATCACCCTCGCGCTGGTCGCGGCGTACCGGATCCTGCGGCCACACCTGGATCGCGACGACGCCGTCGCCCTCGTCCGGGACGCGATCGTCGAACCGCTCGGCGCGATCACCGAGGCGGCCACCGCGGCGATGCTCGATGCCGCGCCCGACCCGTTCGCGGCCATCGTCGCGTTGTCGAAATCCCGCGAGGAGGAGTCCTTCGGACGGACCTTCACCTTCGTCCGCCCGGCGGACGACGACCGGCGCTACCTCCTCGACATCCACCGCTGCTTCTACCACGACGTGCTGGTCGCCAACTCCGCCCCGGAGTTGACGCCCGCGATGTGCGCCTTCGACCTGAACTGGATCCGGGCCATCGACCCGAACCGACACGGTCTGCGCTTCGACCGCGCCGGCACCATCGGCCACGGCGACACCCACTGCACGTTCCACTTCCACCGCACCGACCCACCCGAGCCGCCCGTGACCGACGAAGGCTGACGACAAGGTTGTCCACAGGCTGTGTGTGAAGGTTGTGGGTGAGGGTGTCCGAGGCTCGCGGCCTCGGACACCCGTGCGTTTCCGGCCGCCGGGAGCAGTGAAGACACGCGCTACCGTCGTCGGTGCGGCGAATCCCGGTGCGGGCGCGGGTGATGGGCCCGGCCGCCCACGAGGGGGCGGCGGTGTCCGCGGATCGGCGCGGGCGCCGGTGGGCGCGGGGGCGCGCTCAGCGCCGGGTCCTGGCGCAGGATGGCCGCCTGGAGGTCGCGCAGGCGCGGGCCCGGATCCAGGCCGAGTTCCTCCGCGCACAACCGGCGACCCGCCTCCAGGACCTGCAGCGCCTCCGCCTGCCGACCGGATCGGTAGAGGGCGAGCGCGAGTTGCGCCCTCGGGCGCTCCCGCAGCGGGTGCGCCCGGACCAGCGACATCAGGTCGGCGATCGCCGACGCGTGCGCGCCCATCGCCAACCGGTACTCGGCCGCCTCCTCGCGCAGCGAGGTGTACTCCTCGACCAGCCGGGCCCGTTCGGATTCGGCCGCGTCGTGGTCGGCCAGCTCGGCGAACGGCTCGCCCCGCCACAACAGGCGTGCCTCGCCCAGCAGTTCGTCCGCCCGCTCGTACGCCCCCACCGCACCCGCCGCGCGCCCCGCGTCGGCCAGCGCGCACAGCCGCGCCACGTCCAGGCTCCCGGCCGGCACCTCCAGGGCGTAGGAGTCATCGCGCGTAGTCAACAGGCGATACGGCGCCCGCCGTCCCGGCTCCAACACCCGACGCAGGCCGGACAGATAGGCGTGCAGCGTCGACCGGGCCCCGGGCGGCGGACGCCCGTTCCACAACTCCTCGGCCAGCCGCTCCACCGGCACGGCCACCCCCGGCCGGAGCAGCAGCAGGGTCAGCAACTCCCGCTGCCGCCTGGGTCCGATGTTCAACACGCGTCCGTCGGGACCCAAAACCTGGGTAGGCCCCGACACACGGAAGGACAGGCCCCCCGACTCATCGCTGCGCGGTGGCTCCCCAACCTGCCCGCGCGACGGAATCCCCCTCGTCATGTGGAAGACGACGGACACACCGGCCGAGCGGGTTCCGCATCGCCCCAGGGTTGAGGGACCCTCGCCCCGACCGCGCCCGTCCGTGAGGGAATTCCCGCCTCACGGAGGGGCATGGCCGATATGTCTAGCGCCGGTCGCTGAAGCGGATGTCCAGGCTGCGCAGATACGTCTGGAGTCCCGCGTCCTGAATCGGGATCAGGTGCGCCGGGCTGCCCGACTCGTTGTGGTGGGCGTGCCACTTTCCGGGCGGGGTGACGAACGCGCCGCCCGGCTCCCAGTCCACCCGCTGCGGGTCGACGATGTCGCCGCGCTCGTCCAGTCGGTCGCCGAGCAGCGTGTAGCAGCCCGGCTCGCAGTCCAGGATCAGATCGAGCGCGACCGACTGGTGGCGGTGCGGGCGCTGGATCTGATCCACCGGCAGCAGGCCGAACATCGCCCACAGGGTGTGGGTGACGGTCAACGTCCGGTCCTGGTCGACGGTGTTGAGCAACACGCTGACCCGGTTCTTGGCGTTGGCGCCGGGCGCCTCGGCGATCCGGGTCAGCTCCTCGACCGCACGATGCCGGGCGAACTTGGTCGGCCGGAACCGGGCCTTGCTCGGCACCACCCCGAGGTAGCGCAGCAGGGGCTCGTCGTGCACCCAATAGAGCACGGCGTCCTGGGTCGCGTGGTGGGTGATCTCGCCCAGGTCGGGCAGGACCAGGAAGTCGCCCTTCTCCCACTCCACGGCCTGGCCGCCGACCAGCGACAGACCCCGCCCGTACAGCACGTAGTACAGCTGCGAGGTGGCGTTGGGCCGCACCGCGAGCCGGTCGCCCGCGTTGATCCGGACGAAGTTGGCCAGCAGCGCCGGACTGGTCGCCGGGCCGCCCTCGATCCGCATCGGCTCGGCGAGGTCGAGCGGGACCACCCGGGTGTCGCCGCCGGTGTGCAGTTCGGCCGGAAAACGCTCCACCGGGACGGGCGTGGTGTGGCCCGAGCCGATCGGGTTGGCCGCCTTCGTGTATTCCCAGTACACCGCGTCCTCGGCCCACGCGGCGGCACTCGCCGCCAGCGGCCCCTCGAACCCCAGGCGCGCCACGTCGACCAGGGGCGGCGCCGCGACGGTCGGATCGAAGAGCGTGGATTCCCCTGCTCCGGACGGGTTCCGATCGGCCGTCACCTCAGCCTGCGCAGTCATCCGAGATCCCTTCGCGAACGATTCCCCGACCCGGCCATGCTCCCACCGAACCGGTTGCGGCAAACTGCGGAATCGGTCACATTCCGCGCGGTTCGCCCCGGTCGCCCGGCGCCGGCCGGCCGACCCGGGCCTTCGTCCGGCGAGCCGCTCCCGCTCCGCTGTCCGTCGTTCGGTGGACACCCGGCGTCCGTCGTTCGTACGTCCCGGCGCCCGCGCCCGCCGCGCCATCGTCGAGGCATGACAGCGGAACGGACACCCGCACCGGCGGGCGAGGCGGGCGACGCCGAAACGGCGATCAGGGTGCGCGGGTTGCGGCGCGCGTACGGCGGACATCGTGCGGTGGACGGACTGGACCTGGACGTGCGCCGGGGCGAGATCTTCGCACTGCTCGGCCCGAACGGGGCGGGCAAGACCACCACGACCGAGATCCTGGAGGGCTACCGCTCGCGCGACGCGGGCGAGGTCGCCGTCCTGGGCGTGGATCCGGCACGCGCCGGATCGCGGTGGCGGGCCCGGATCGGCATCGTGCTCCAGGAGTCGGCGGACGTGTCCGGGCTCACCGTGCGCGAGAGTGTGCGGCACTTCGCGCACTACTACCCCAGGCCCCGCGATCCCGACGAGGTGATCGAGGCGGTCGGGCTGACCGACAGGCGGGACACCCGTGCCGGCGCCCTCTCCGGTGGGCAGCGGCGCCGCCTCGACGTCGCGCTCGGCATCCTGGGCGGGCCGGAGCTGCTCTTCCTGGACGAGCCGACCACCGGGTTCGACCCCGAGGTGCGCCGCCGGTTCTGGGCCTTGATCGCGGGCCTGCGGGCGGCCGGGACGACGATCCTGCTCACCACGCACTACCTGGACGAGGCCGAACACCTCGCGGACCGGGTCGGGGTGATCCGGGCGGGGCGGGTCGTGGACGTGGACACCCCCGAGCGGCTGGGCGGCCGGCACCTGGCCCGATCGGTACTGCGCTGGCGCGACGCCGAGGGCACGCACGAACTCGCCACCGCCGAACCGACCGCCGATGTGGCCCGGCTCGCGGCCAGGTTCGGCGGCGAGGTACCCGAGCTGACCGTGACCCGACCGTCCCTGGAAGACGTCTATCTCGACCTGATCGGAGCCCGGTGATGTCGATGTCGATGGGAACCGTCGTCGCGGCACGGACCCGCCTCGAACTGAAGATGTTCGCCCGACACCGCGAGCAGATGGCGGTGACCTTCGCGATGCCGGTGCTGCTCCTGGTGCTGCTCGCGCTGATCAGCGGCGGCACGGTGGACGGCACCGGCGTGGCCCAGAGCCAGGTGCACGCGGCGGGCATGATCGCGGTCGGCATCGTCTCCGCCGGATTCCAGGGACTGGCGCTCGCGGTGGCCGCCGAACGCCAGGACGGCACGCTCAAGCGGCTGCGCGGCACGCCGATGCCGCCGGTGGCGTACCTCCTGGGCAAGATCGCGCAGGTGATCGTGGTCAGCCTGGCCCAGGTCGCGCTGCTGCTCGTGGTCGGGGTGGTGGGCCTGGACCTGAACCTTCCGCACGACCCGACGCGGTGGCTGACCTTCGCCTGGGTGTTCGTCCTGGGCGTGACCGTGGCCACGCTGCTGGGCCTGGCCGCGAGCGGGCTGATGCGCAGGGGCGCCAACGGGGCGCTGATCATCCTGCCTTTCACGGTGCTTCAGTTCGTCTCGGGCGTGTTCGTCGAGCCGAGCCAACTGCCGCGGGGTGTCCAACAGTTCGCGGCGCTGTTTCCGCTGAAGTGGCTCACCCAGGGGATGCGCTCGGTCTTCCTGCCGGATTCGTTCCGGGCGGTGGAGCCGGCGGGCTCGTGGGAGCACGGTCGGGTGGCGCTGGTGCTCGCCGCGTGGGGTGTGGTCGCCTTGGTCGTGTGGATCAGGACATTCAGGTGGATCGAGAACGAGCGGTGACCATGGCGACCGCCGACGCGCAGGACGCGGAGGAGTTGGCCTTCGGGACCAAACTGCTCACCGCCTACCACTGCGCGTACCTGCTGCTCTCGGCGCTCACCGCGGCCGAGTTCGCCGGACGCGACGCACCGCCGTGGTGCTACGCCGTGCTGCTCGTGATGCCCGTGTCGTTTTGGGTGTTGGTGCCGCCGGGCGTGGATCCGACCTCGTGGGACCGGCGCGGCCGGGCGCACCTGGTGCTCGCCTACGCCGCGGTAACCGCGCTCAGCCTCCACGATCCCGACGGCATCGTGCTGATGTACGTGTTGATGCCGCTGACCTTCACCTTCATCGAGGCGACGGTCCCCGCGATGCTGCTGAGCGGCTACGTGTTCGGGATGAACGGCGCGCTGCGGGCCCGCGAGGCGCACTGGGAGCGGGGCGCGGTGGCGAGCGTCCTGGTGGAGATCACCGTCGTACTCGGCTTCAGCTTCCTGATGGCCCGGCTGGTGCAGTGGTTGGCCGACCGGGTGGAGGAGCGCGGCCGACTGCTGCGCGAGTTGGAGGCCACCCGGGCGGAGCTGGCCGAGACGCACCACCAGGCGGGGGTACGCGTCGAGCGCGAGCGTATGGCGCGCGAGATCCACGACACCCTGGCCCAGGGCTTCACCAGCATCCTGATGCTGATCCAGGCGGCCGGGATCACCGTGGACTCCGACAGCGAGGCCACCCGCAAACGGTTGGACCTGGCCGAGCGCGTGGCCCGGGACAACCTCGCCGAGGCCCGTGCGCTGGTCGCCGCGCAGGGCCCCGCCGAGGGCGCCGAACCGGCCGAACCGCTCGCCGAGGTGCTGGGGCGCACCGTCGCCGCGCTCGGCGAGGAGTTGGAGGTGGCGGCCTCCTTCGCGGTCGCCGGCGCCGAGTACGAGTTGTCCTCGTCCGTGCAGGTGGTGCTGGTCCGGGTGCTCCAGGAGTCGCTGGCCAACATCCGCAAGCACGCCGAGGCGAAGTCCGTGGTGGTGGAACTGGCCTATCGACCGTTCGCCACCAGGCTGACCGTGGTGGACGACGGACGGGGCTTCGAACCGGGGCCGGGGAAGGGGGGATACGGTCTTCCCGGTATGCGAGCCCGTCTCGCACAGGTCGGCGGGGAGGCCGAGGTGGTCTCGGCTCCCGGCCGGGGCACGACCGTACGCGTGGAGGTACCGCAGTGATCCGGCTGCTCATCGCCGACGACCATCCCGTGGTGCGGGAGGGTCTCGCGGGCATGCTCGCGGCCGAGCCGGATTTCGAGGTGGTCGCCTCCGTCGAGGACGGCGCACAGGCCGTGGACGGGGCTGCCGAACTGCGGCCCGACGTGGTGTTGATGGACCTGCGGATGCCCGGCACCGACGGCGTCGCCGCGACCCGGCGGATCGTGCGTGAACTGCCCGGAGTCCATGTGCTGATCCTGACCACGTACGACACCGACGCCGACATCGTGCGCGCGGTCGAGGCGGGAGCGACCGGCTACCTGCTCAAGGACACCCCGAGGGTGGAACTGGCCGCCGCGATCCGGGCCGCGGCGCGTGGCGAGACGGTGCTGGCGCCGCCGGTGGCGGCCAAGCTGGTCACCCGGATGAAGGCACCGGTGCGCGACGCGCTGAGCCCGCGCGAGACGCAGGTGCTCGGTCTGGTCGCGCGGGGGATGACCAACGCCGAGATCGGCCGCGAGTTGTACATCAGCGAGGCCACGGTCAAGACGCACCTGCTGCGCACGTTCAACAAGCTCGGCGTCGACGACCGCACCGCCGCGGTCACGGTGGCGATGGCGGACGGGTTGTTGCCGGGCGCAGGCGGCTGAGGCCGCGTCCGGCGGGCTATGCGGCCAGGCGGGCGTAGCGGCCCTTGTGGAACATCAGCGGGGCGGTGTCCCGGGGCAGGTCCAGGGCGGTCACCGCGCCGATCACGATCACGTGGTCGCCGCCGGGCAACTCGTGCGCGATGTCGCACTCGATCCAGGCCACCGCGCCGGCCAGCCGCGGCGCGCCGTTGCCGGCGGGCGACCAGTCGACGCCGGCGAACTTGTCTCCGCCGCTGCGGCCCATCGCCCGACACACGTCCTGCTGGTCCTCGGCGAGGATGTTGACCACGAAGCGGCCGGCGGTGCGCACCTTCGGGTAGGTCGTCGAGGTGAGCGCCGGGGCGATGGAGATGTAGGCCGGCTCCAGCGAGAGCGACGTGAACGACTGGCAGGCCATGCCCACCGGCGCGCCGTCGTGGATCGCGGTGACCACGGTGACGCCGGTCGCGAAGTGCCCCATGACCTGGCGCATCCGCGCCTGATCGATCCCGGCCGACGGCGTCGTTGCGCTGGACATGGCTGCCCCCAGGGGTGCGAAGCTGGATGCGAGTCGGATATGACTAATAGTCGTATCCCTGTTTGGTCCAGCCATTGAACGGCTGATCTGACGAACCGTCAATAACCTGGCGCCGGGTCGCACCCCGTGATCACCGCCACCTTGACGGCCCCTTTCGGGGTGTTCGGGAACTTACGCGTGCCTGCTGCACGTCCGGATCAGTAGCAGTAGCGTCGTCCGCGACGTCAAACATCCTCTGGAAGGACACCATCCATGGCCGTGAGCCTGAGCAAGGGCGGAAACGTCTCCCTCACCAAGGAGGCCCCTGGCCTGACCGCCGTCGTCGTCGGCCTCGGCTGGGACCTGCGCACGACCACGGGCGAGGACTTCGACCTCGACGCGAGCGCGATCGTCGTGAACGCGACCGGCAAGGTCTACTCCGACCAGCACTTCGTGTTCTTCAACAACATGAAGACCCCGGACGGCTCCGTCGAGCACACCGGCGACAACCGCACCGGTGAGGGTGAGGGCGACGACGAGCAGATCAAGGTCAACCTCGCCGGCCTGCCCGCCGACGTGGACAAGGTCGTCTTCCCGGTCTCGGTCTACGACGCGGACAACCGCAAGCAGTCGTTCGGCCAGGTCCGCAACGCGTTCATCCGCGTGCTGAACGCCGCGGACAACGTCGAGCTGGCCCGCTACGACCTCTCCGAGGACGCCTCCACCGAGACGGCGATGCTGTTCGGCGAGCTGTACCGCGCGGGCACCGACTGGAAGTTCCGCGCCCTCGGCCAGGGCTACGCCTCCGGCCTCGCGGGCATCGCCAAGGACTTCGGCGTCAGCGTCTGACCCGAAAGCACCCCTCGAACGCCGGCCGGGCAAGCCGATCACCCCGGCCGGCGTTCGCCGTTCCGGCCCCCGTCGACGGCGCCGGGTCGGCCTTCAGTGCCCGGGGATGGACGGCCAGCGGATCGTCACGACCACCGAGTCCTCCTCGGCCGCCCAGGAGTGGTCGATTCCGGGCCCCCAGACGACGTAGTCGCCTTGGCGTGCCAGGGTCGTGCTGCCGGTGGTGAGATCCAGCCGGAACCGCCCCGACACGAGCAGAAGCATCGTGGTGCGCCGATCGCCGGCGGTCCATTCGGGGCGGGCCTGGCCCGCCGGATGGATGCCCCACTTCACTTCGAGATCGCCGGTGGCGCGGACGCCGCCATTCACCGGATCGACGAAGTGCCCCAGAAGCCACCCGCGATGCCGGTCGGCGTCGTCATTGGCGTTGCCGCCGTACCAGTCGTCCGCCACTTACAACCTCATTTCGATTGAACGTTTCCCATCTCGCTCAGCTTCAACAGGTGCGCGAGCTGTTGTCGCAGCGCCTCGCGTCCACAGAATGCGCCGGCCGGCGCAGATTGGGAGAGTGTGGCGACGAGCTTCACCTGTCCCGACGTGACTACGTGTTGCCTGCGCTGCCGCGGTCGACTGGGGCCAGGTGGCGCTCGGGCCGCGGTGGGCGGAGGTCGCCTTCGTCGGGTCGCACCGATCGCGGGCTGACGGGTGGCTCTCCGCACCTGTCGGAGTCGGGCCGGGCGGTCATCCGTGGGATGGCCGCCCCCTTGAATCGGTGCCGAAACTCGCGCGGA
This sequence comes from Embleya sp. NPDC056575, assembly GCF_042793325.1. Taxonomy (NCBI): domain Bacteria; kingdom Bacillati; phylum Actinomycetota; class Actinomycetes; order Kitasatosporales; family Streptomycetaceae; genus Embleya; species Embleya sp. NPDC056575. The sequence continues at coordinate 77,976 of NZ_JBHTVA010000030.1, read as the reverse complement.
AAAAAATTCGCAGTCACACTTTTCGCGAGGGCTCCGTCAAGGAAACAGAGGCCCCGGAACGAGCCGGGGCGGTTTTCGAAGGAGTCGTCATGAGCGCATCGATCCTGGTCACCGGCGGTACCGGCACCCTCGGCAGCCTGATCGTCCCGCAGCTGCGCGAGGCCGGTCGCGAGGTCCGCGTGCTCAGCCGGCGTGGCGGCACCTCGGCCGACGGCGTCGAGCAGGTGCGCGCCGATCTGCTCAAGAACGAGGGGATCGACGAGGCGGTGAAGGGCGTCGATACCGTGCTGCACCTGGCCGGTGGCGCCAAGGGCGACGACGAGGCGACCCGCAACCTGGTGCGCGCCGCGAAGGACGCCGGTGTGCGGCACCTCGTGTACATCTCGGTGATCGGCGCGAACACCATGCCGATCGGGTACTTCCGCGCCAAGCTCGGCGCCGAGCAGGCGGTGACCGGGTCCGGGCTGCCCTGGACCACCCTGCGCGCCGCCCAGTTCAACGAACTCGTGCTGAAGATGATGGGCTCGATGACCAAGTTCCCGGTGGTGCCCAACCCGGGCGGCCTGCGCTTCCAGCCCGTCGACGGCCGCGATGTCGCGGAGCGCATGGTCGAACTCACCCTCGGCGCCCCGTCGGGCCTGGTCGCCGACCTGACCGGCCCCAAGGTCTACACGATGGGCGAACTCGCGCGCGGCTACCTCGCCGCGGCGGGCAAGCGCCGTCTCCACCTCCCGGTCCGCATCCCCGGCAAGATCGGCCGCGCCTACCGCGCGGGCGTCAACCTGTCGCTCGACAAGGCCACCGTCGGCACCCGCACCTGGGAGGACTTCCTGGCCGAGCACGTCGGCCGCTGACACCCGACCGGCACCCCGACGAGCGCGCCGCCCCGGCGGGAGCCGGAGCGGGCTCGCCGGCGGAGTGTTTCGACCGCGCGACCGAGCCGTGGACTCGCGACGGAGGTCGCGGCGGAAGGCGAGGTCACGGGTGCCTTCCGCCGCCGTGCGCCGTAGGCGCGGGTACGGCGCGCGTCGATACCGGCCCTGAACGAATCGTGATGGGATGGCCCCGTGAGCCGTGCCACCGAGGACACCAACCGCCGCATGTTGCGGGCCCGCGACGCGATGGACCGCGCGTACGCGCAGCCGCTGGACGTCCCGGCCCTGGCCCGCATCGCGCACGTGTCCGAGGCGCACTTCACCCGCACCTTCCGGGCCACCTTCGGTGAGACGCCGCATCGTTACCTCCAGCGGCGCCGGGTCGAACGGGCGATGTTCCTGCTCCGCGAGAGCGACCGCAGCGTGACCGACATCTGCTTCGAGGTCGGCTTCGCCAGCCCCGGCACGTTCAGCCGTACCTTCCACGACATCGTCGGCCGATCACCGCGCGCCTATCGCAAGGAGGCGGTGGCCGCCCGGGTGCCGACCTGCTTCACGATGGCCTGGTCCCGCCCGAGCGCCTGACCCCCCGAGCGCCCGCGCCCGACCGCGCGCGGCGGACCGGGCGCCGGCGTCCTCAGGTGTTCGGCTGGGTGAACCGGATCCGGTTCCCGAACGGGTCACGCAGCCCACAGTCGACCCCGTACGGCCGCTCGGTGGGCTCCTCGGTGAACTCGACGCCCTTGGCCAGCAGCGTCTCGTAGGTCTTGCGGCAGTCCGCGGTGGTGAAGATGAGCCAGCCGCCCATCGCCCCCTTGGTCACCAACTCGCGCACCTGCTCGGCCGTCTCGGCGGACATCGACGGCGGGCCGGGCTTTTCGAGCAGGATCTCGCGGCCGGCCTCGCCGGGGATGCCGACGGTCAGCCAGCGCATGAAGCCCATGTCGACGTCGGCCTTGACCTCCAGGCCGAGCTTGCCCACGTAGAAGTCGAGTGCCTCGTTCTGGTCGAGGACGAAGATCTGTGATTGGAAGATCGTGGTGAACATGGCCCCAACGCTAGTTCGCCGTCCGGCCGAAAACTTATCCAAAACCGCTGAGTCGACCCGTCGCTCCAGGGCTCTCGAACAGCCCCGGAGAGAACATGTTTTCGCTATCCATTGACCTCGTCAAGGAACCTTACCTATCGTTCGGCCGGTGGCCGACCTCGTTCCAAGGCCGAGAGGATGACCGTGTCGACACAGACCGTCAGTACCATCCAGTTCCCCTACAAGCGCACACTCGGGCCGGTCATGGGCCGCTTCTTCTCCGAGTTGACCGCCCGTCGGATCGTCGGCATCCGCTCCGGCGAGCGCGTGATCGTGCCGCCGATGGAGTACGACCCGGAGACCGGGAACGAGCTCGCGCGCGACTTCGTCGAGGTGGGTCCCGCCGGTACCGTCCGGTCCTGGACCTGGGTCGCCGAACCGATCGCGTCGCACCCGCTGGACCGCCCGTTCGCCTTCGTCCTGATCCGCCTGGACGGCGCCGACACCGACCTGGTGCACGTGCTCGACGCGGGCGCCGAGGACGCCGTGTTCACCGGCATGCGGGTCGCGCCGCGCTGGCGGGACGAGCCCGTGGGCCGGATCGACGACATCGTCTGCTTCGTCCCCGGCGAGCATGCCGAGGCCCCGGAGGGCGAGCCCGGCGAGGCCCAGGAGGTGACCACGATGGAGTACTTCTCCACGATCACCTACACCGACGTGCTCTCGCCCACCCTGGTCCGCTACGCGAGCAACCTGCGCGCGGGCAAGCTGACGGGTCAGCGCTGCCCGCAGTGCAACCGGGTGTTCCTGGGCCGGGGTTACTGCTCCGTGGACGCCATCCGACTCGGCCCCGAACTGGACGAGGACCTGCCCGACCGGGGCGTGGTGTCCAACTACACCATCGTCACCCCCACCCCCTACCCCGGGCAGAAGGAGACCGAGCCGTTCGCGCGCGCCTCGGTCGTGCTCGAAGGTGACGAGATGGTGATCGCCCAGCAGCAGATCCTGGACCTCCCCGTGTCCGAGATCCGGGTCGGCATGCGGGTGCAAGCGGAGTGGATGCCCGAGGCCGAACGCGACGCCGCGGAGATCACCAGCAAGGGCTGGGGCACCGTCGCGGGCTTCATCAAGGGCTGGCGGCCCACCGGCGAGCCGGACGAGCCCGCCGAGCAATACATGAACCGGGTGTTCTGATGACGACACGTCACATGACGGCAGGTCAAAAATGACGACACGTCAAAAGGCGGGCGAGACAAGGGAGACGGCAGTGCGGCAGGACAGCGACATCGCGATCGTCGCGACCGCGCAGCTCCCGGCGGTACGCCGGCAGGAGCTCACCGAGACCGAGATGTTGCTCATCGTCGTCGACGAGGCGCTGGCCAAGGTCGGGTTGCGGCGCTCCGACATCGGCTTCAGCTGCCAGGGGTCGTGCGACTACATCTCCGGCGGCACGTTCTCGTTCGTGCCGAACCTCGACGCGATGGGCGCCTGGCCGCCGATCCACGAGTCGCACGTGGAGATGGACGGCGCGTGGGCGATGTACGAGGCGTGGGTGCGGCTGCGGCACGGCGACATCGACATCGCGGTGGCGATGGGCTCGGGCAAGTCCTCCACCGGCGACCCGGCCGCGATCTACCCGCTCGAACTCGACCCCTACTACCTCGCGCCGCTCGGCCTGGACCCGGTCTCGCTGGCCGCACTCCAGGCCCGGCAGCTGATCGAGTCCGGCAAGAGCACCGAGCGCGAACTCGCCGAGATCGCCGCGCGCTCGCGCCGGGACGCGGCCGGCAACCCGAACCAGCAGGTACGCACCGCCGAGCAGGACGTGGACAAGCTGCTCGCCGAGGGCTACCTGCGCAACCCGCTGCGCCGGAGCGACCTGCCGCCGATCTCGGACGGTGCCTGCGCGGTGGTCCTGGTGCGCGGCCCGCGGGCCGCCGAACTGACCGAGCGCCCGGCCTGGATCACCGGGATCGACCACCGCAGCGAGGTGCACAACCCCGCTCTGCGCGACCTGACCGACTCCGCCTCCACCCGGCTCGCCGCGACGCGCGCCGGCGGCGTGGCCGGCGTCGAAGTGGCCGAGCTGATGGCGCCGTTCACCGCGCAGGAGGTGATCCTGCGCCAGTCGCTCGGCCTGGCCGACGACGTCCTGATCAACCCCTCCGGCGGCGCGCTCACCGGCAACCCGCTGATGGCCACCGGCCTGGTCCGGATCGCCGACGCGGCCGAGGCGATCCTCGTCGACGGGCGCTCGCGCACGCTCGGGCACGCCACCTCGGGCCCGGCACTCCAGCAGAACCTCGTCTGTGTCCTGGAAGGTGACAACCGATGACCCATGAGCGCGTTGCCGTCGTCGGCATCGGCCAGACCAAGCACAAGAAGCGGCGCGACGACCTGTCGATCGCCGGGCTCGTCCGCGAGGCCGCCCAGCGCGCGCTCGACGACGCACGGATGACGTGGAGCGACATCGACGCGGTGGTGATCGGGAAGGCGCCCGACATCTTCGAGGGCGTGATGAAGCCCGAGCTCTACCTCTCGGACGCGCTCGGCGGCGCCGGCAAGCCGGTGTTCCGGGTACACACCGCCGGCAGCGTGGGCGGATCCACCGCGATCGTGGCCTCCCACCTGATCAGCAGCCGTGTCCACAGGCGGGTACTCGCGGTCGCGTGGGAGAAGCAGTCCGAGGGGAACGCGCAATTCGGCCTGGGCGGCGGCAAGTCCGGCTCGATCGGCGCGGGCGGCGCGTTCGCGCCGTGGATTCGCGCCTACATCCGCAAGTCCGGCGCGCCCGAGCACATCGGCTGGCAGGTGGCGGTCAAGGACCGGCAGAACGCGCTGCGCAACGAGTACGCGCATCTCCAGCTCAAGGACATCTCGATCGACAAGGTCCGCGAGTCGCCGATGATGTGGGACCCGCTGCACTTCCTGGAGTCGTGCCCGTCCTCCGACGGCGCCGGCGCGATCGTGCTCACCGACGAGGCGGGCGGCGACGCGGCGGCGGCCGACGGGCGGGCGCCGGCCTGGGTCCTGGGCACCTCGATGCGCTCCGAGCCGTCGTCCTTCAACGGCCGCGACCCGATCCGCCCGCAGGCCGGCGTCGACTGCGCGTGGGACGTGTACCGCCAGGCCGGCATCACCGACCCGCGCCGGCAGATCGACGTGGCGGAGTTGTACGTGCCGTTCTCCTGGTACGAGCCGATGTGGCTGGAGGGCCACGACATCGCGCCGGTGGGCGAGGGCTGGAAGATGGTCGACCGGGGCGAGACCGCCTTCGACGGCGACTTCCCGGTCAACCCGTCCGGCGGCGTGTTGTCCTCGAACCCGATCGGCGCCTCCGGCATGCTCCGCTTCCTGGAGGCGGCGCTCCAGGTCCGGGGCACGGCCGGCGAGCACCAGGTGGACGGCGCGAAGGTCGCCCTCGCCCAGGCGTACGGCGCGGCGGCGCAGTACTTCGCGATGTGGGCGGTCGGTACGGACAAGCCGTAGCGGGACGCGTGCCGCCCCGGCGCAAATGGTAAGGCTCCTTGACCTTGATTTGGTCAAGGAGCCTTCCTATTCTGGGGCCTTCACCCGGTGACCGGAGGTTGTGCCGATGAAGCCCCCCATCTGCGCGAAGCTAGGGATCGAGTTCCCGATCTTCGCGTTCTCCCACTGCCGCGACGTGGTCGCGGCGGTCAGCCGAGCCGGAGGCTTCGGGGTCCTCGGCGCGCTCGCGTTCGACCCCGAGCAGCTGGAGGTCGAACTGGCCTGGCTCGACGAGCACACCGACGGCAGGCCGTACGGCGTCGACCTGGCGATCCCGATGGCCTACATCGGCAAGGGCGGCGGCGAGGCGGCATTGCCCGCCAACCTGGAGAAGCTGATCCCGGAGCAGCACTGGAAGTTCGTCGACGAACTCCTGGAGGCGCACGACATCCCGCCGCTGCCCCCGGAGTTGGCGGACCGACCGGTCAAGGCGGCCGGGCTGAACGTGGACCTGGAGTCGCGCGCGCAGATCGAGGTCTCGCTGAAGCACCCGCTGGTGAAGATGTTCGTCAACGCGCTCGGCCCGCCTCCGGCCGACATCATCGACGCCTGCCACGCGGCGGGGGTCCTGGTCGGCGCTCTGTGCGGCAGTCCCCGGCACGCGCAGAAGCAGGTCGAGGCGGGCGTGGACGTGGTGGTCGCGCAGGGCACCGAGGCCGGCGGACACTGCGGCGAGATCTCCACGATGGTGCTCATCCCGCAGGTGGTGGACACGGTCGGCCCCGACATCCCGGTGCTCGCCGCCGGCGGCATCGGCGGCGGCCGGCAGATGGCCGCCGCGCTGGCGCTCGGCGCGCAGGGGGTGTGGACCGGCAGCCTGTGGCTCACCGTCGCCGAGGCGGACACCCACGAGGTCTCGGTACAAAACCTCCTGGAGGCCAAGTCCACCGACACCGTGCGCTCGCGCGCGATGACCGGCAAGCCCGCCCGCCAGCTCAGGAGCGCGTGGACCGAGGCGTGGGAGGACCCGGCCAACCCCGACCCGCTGCCGATGCCGCTCCAGGGCATCGTCTTCAACGCGGCGTCCCGGCGGTTCACCCGGACGAAGAACAAGGAGCTCAACGGCTGGCCGGTCGGCCAGGTGGTCGGCATGCTCGACCGGGTCCGGCCGACCCAGGAGGTCGTGATGTCGCTGGTCGAGGAGTGGATCGAGACCACGGAGCGGCTGAACGCGTTCCTGGCCGACGACTGAGCCGGACCGCTCCGGCCGAGACCGGCCGGGCCGGGCGCGCGGGAGGACTCGCGTGCACGGCCCGGCGGTCGGCGGGTCACGGGAGTGAGTGACACCGGTCCCGCGCCTATGCATACCGCGAACTGTCCCGGTATTTCAGCAATTTACAAGTTTCGGGTACATCAACCGTGCATGTCCGGTAAAGTCCGCCGGCTGCACCGGAGGCGGGCCCCGACGCTACGGCGCCACCGAGTCCCATCCCGTGAACCCCGACGGGTCGTGCCGCCCGAACGTGCCGTGCTCGAAGATGCCCGACCCCTCCGCGATCAGGGCGCCGTCCGGGCCGAGCAGCCGAGCGGTGGCCACGTGGTCGATCACACCGAACGGGATGCGCTTGGCCACCTCCGGGTCCTTCTGCGCGTACACCGCGCCGTCGAGGTAGTCCTCGCCCTTCCACTGCCCGTGCCCCCAGTCGGGGTCGCCGCCGTAGCCCGCGCCGACGTTGAGCGCGATGTACCCGTGGTTCTCCAGACGCAGCGTGAGCGCGTTGCGTTTGCGGTCGGTCAGATGGATGTCGGCGCCCTCGGGGTGCCGGGTGCCGGGCGTGTACCGCACGTCGAACTCGGGCCAGCCCAACTGCTCGGGCGCCTTCCCGGAGGCGATCGGGTACATCCGGATCGCCTCGGTCAGGAAACGGTGCCCGTCGGCGGATTCCTGCGCGATGATCATCAGCGCCTGGTCGCCCAGGTGCAGCGGGATCCAGTTCCACCAGAACCCGGCGGTCCGCGCGGGCCGTCCGGCCGGCGGCGCCTCGCCCGACGGGCGGATGCCCCACGAGCGGTCGCGCGAGCCGGACCAGGTCCGCGGGGTGACCGTGATCTCCTCGCCGTCCAGGGTCACCGTGCCGGTCCAGTCGCCGATCTGGACGAAGCGCGACGCGTCCAGCATCGGCTTGAAGTCGCCGCGCTGCACGTGTCGAGGTTCCGGCAGCGGTGCGAACGGCGAGGTGAAGGTGAGGTCGATCGTGATGCCCTGCTCCGGCGCGTCGCACACCACGCGCACGCTGGACAGCGGCTCCAACACCTCGATGCGGTACGGGCCGACCTCCTGCCGCATCCGGTCCGGGCCGAGCGCGCCCGACATCCGTACCGCGTGCTGGCGACCGTCCCGGCGGACCACCACGTACGCGTCGATCACGCCCAGGTTCGGGTAGACGCCCAGGCCGGTGGCGATCTGTACGCCGCCCGTGCGGTCGTAGGCGTGCATGATGCAGCGGTCGTAGAAATTCCGGTCGGTCGAGCCGACCTCGCTGTGGAACAGCGGGACCTGGTGGACCGGATATTCGTCCAGGGGCACGGGGATCGGCATCGGGTTCCTCCTGACCACGCGCCGACGGTGCGCCGACGCGTCGGGCTGGTTCGAGACGTCGTGCGAGTCTGCGGCAAATCATTGACACAATCAAGCGTCGCGGCGGACCCGGATCGGGGTGCCCGATCGTCTTCCAACCGGGCCGGCCGGACGCCGAGTTCGGCCTCTTCCCCGATCACGTCGGCGGACGGCGACAGGGCACCATTCGCCGAAGCGTCACCCCTCGTATCGACAGGTGGAATCGGGATAAAGATCGCGATACGCCGGCACCGACCCGCCGCGCTTCGCCGCGAGCACCCCGTGCAGGACGGCCCGGCCGAACACGTCCGCCGCCGCGGCGTGCAGCAGGGTCAGCGCGGCGGCCTCCTCGTTGACCCCGTACGGCGTGGTCGGGTCGAGCGCGGGCAGCGGGACGCGGGCCGTGGACACCGCGAAGATCGTGTCGCCGTCGTAGAGGGTGTGCACGGGACGGATCGCCCGGGCCAGCCCGTCGTGCGCGACGCCCGCCACCTTCTGCGCCTGGGACCTGGTCAGCGTCGCGTCGGTGGCGACGATCCCGATCGTGGTGTTGAGCGTGGGCGGGGTCTGCGCCGCGGCCGCCGCGCGGGTCAACGCGGCGGCGTGCTCGGCGTGTTCGGGCGGGGTGAGCGGGAACTCGCCGGGTAGGCCGAGGCCGACCGCGTAGGGCAGCCCGCCGATCGGGTCGACCGGCGACCCGGCCGCGTTGACCACCGCCAGCGCGGCGACCGTGACCCCACCGGGCAGCACCACGCTCGCCGTACCCACCCCGCCGCGCAGGCCGCCGACCATCGCCCCCGTGCCCGCGCCCACGCTGCCCGTCGGCACCGGCGCGTGCTCCGGTTCGGCGTCCGCCGCCGCGATCGCCGCCCGCCCGAGCGCCGCGTCGGGCCGCCGCCGCCAGTCGCCGCCGCGCCCGAGGTCGAACAGCGAGGCCGCGGGCACCACCGGCACCACCTGGTGCGGCTCGGCGCCGACCGGGAACCCCCGCCCGCGCTCGGCCAACCACGCCACCGCCCCGCCCGCCGCGTCGAGCCCGAACGCACTGCCCCCGCTGAGCACGATCGCCTCGATCCGCGGCACCAGGTTGCGCGGATCGAGCGCGTCCAACTCGCGCGTGCCCGGTGCGCCGCCGCGCACGTCCACCCCCGCCACGAAGCCGCCGACCGGGCCGAGCAGGACGGTGGTCCCGGTCATCGCGCCCGCGTCGGTGTACGCCGCGTGCCCCACCCGCAGCCCGGCCACGTCGGTGATCGCGTTGCGCGGTCCGGCCTTGAATTCCCCGATGTCGAACATGAAGCCTCCCGAGAACGTCGGACCGTGCCGCGGTCCCTGTTCCCCATGCTGCTCCACACATATCGGCGGGGAGCCGGCGCGACGGGGTGTCGCCCTCGAGTCCGGGTCAGGACTCCCGCTCGGAGTACGCGATCAGGCCGAGCAGCAGCACGTCGATCCCGAACGCGAAACGCTCGTCGCCGTCGCCGCTGGTCAACTCGGCGCCCAGCGAGGCCAGTGTGGGGAAACGGGCCGCGGGCAGGGTCGTGAAGTATTCCCGGATCCGCGCGTAGTAGGCGCCGCGCTCGGCGTCGGTCGAGCCGTGCCCGGCCTCCGGCCCGCCCAGTTCGAGGCCGGACATCACGGTGTACATGGACAACACGTCGGCGGCGAACGCGCAGACCCGCTTGGACAGTCCGCCCGCGCGCAGGATGGCCAGCAGCCGCTCCGACGAGTGGAGCGAGTTGGGACCCATCGGCACCGAGCCGATCGTGGCCCGGCCCAGGTCGCGGTGTGCCGCGTAGACGTCGCGGATCGCGAACATCGTCTCGCGTAGTTGCTCGCGCCAGCGCTCGGGATCGGCGACCGGGATCCGCACCTCCCCGTTGACCCGGTCCACCACGAGTTCGACGAGTTCCTCCTTGTTGGCGACGTAGGCGTACAGCGAGGCCGCCCCCGTCTCGAAGCGCTGGGCCACCCGGCGCATGCTCAGCGCGTCCATGCCCTCCGCGTCGATGATCTCCAGCGCGGCGGTGACGATCGCCTCCTGCGACAGCGCCGGTTTGCGCGGCCCCCGAGCCTTGGGCGTCGTGCGCCACGGCGGCAGGGGTACTTCGGGAGCCTCGGACACGGCGCCACCTCCTCGACCAATCCCACGAATCCTGCGACTTTACGAACACTGTACTTGACTCGAACATCGTTCGCACCTAAAACGGTGTTCGAGACAAGAACACTGTTCGAAACACGAACGGCGTTCGAAAGCCGGAATGGAAACAAAAGGGGAGACGGGGGAGACGATGGACACCGACGTCACCAACGCCGCGCCGGCCGCGGCCGAGACGGGGAAACGCACGTCGTACCGCTTGCGCTGGATCGGCCTCGCGGTGGTCATGGGCGCCGACATCATGGACCTGCTCGACGCGACGATCGTCAACGTCGCCGGTCCCGGCATCCGAGACGCGCTCGGCGGCAATTCCACCCACCTGCAGTGGTTCTCCGCCGCGTACACGCTCGCGTTCGCGATGTTCCTGATCACCGGCGCCCGACTGGGCGACATCCTGGGTCGGCGGCGGATGTTCCTGATGGGGGTGACCGCGTTCACCGTCACCTCCGCGCTGTGCGGGCTGGCCCAGTCGCCGGAGATGCTGATCGGGGCCCGCGGCCTGCAGGGGTTCGCCGCGGCGATGATGGTGCCGCAGGCGCTCGGCCTGATCCGGGACATGTTCGACGAGAGCGAGGTCGGCGCCGCGTTCGCGGTGTTCGGCCCCTCGATGGGGCTGGCCGCGGTGCTCGGCCCGATCCTGGGCGGCGTGGTCATGGACGCCGACCTGTTCGGCCTCGGCTGGCGCGCGGTGTTCATGGTGAACGTGCCGCTGGGCCTGTTCGCCCTGGTCGCCGGCGCCCGCGTGGTGCCCCGGCCCGAGCCGAGTACGAGCACCCGCCGACCCGGCCTCGACCTCGTCGGGGTCGTCCTGGTCACCGCGGCGATGATGCTGCTCGTCTACCCGCTCGTCCAGGGCCGCGAAGAGGGCTGGCCCGCCTGGACGTTCGGTTGCCTGGCGGCCTCGCTGCCGGTGCTCGGGCTGTTCGCCTGGTACGAGGTGCGCACCACCCGTGCGGGTCGCGACGCGCTGGTCGAGGTCAGCCTGTTCGCCAATCGTGCGTTCACCGGCGCCCTGGCGGTCGGCCTGATGATGTTCGCCTCGATGATCGGCCTGATGCTCGTGCTCGGCGTCTACCTCCAGATCGGCCTGGACTGGTCCGCGACGCACGCGGCGCTCGCGCTGATCCCGTGGTCGCTGGGCTCGACCGTCGGCGCGGGCCTGGCGGGGGCCGTGCTCGCCGCGAAGTACGGCCGTCGGGTGCTGCACGCGGGCCTGGTGGTCGGCCTGCTCGGGGTGCTCGGGACCGCGGCCACCATCACGATGCACGACGGCCCGGTGAACACCTGGATCCTGCTGCCGGCGACCGCCGTCGCGGGCTTCGGGTTCGGGCTGCTGATGGCGCCGTTCTTCGGGATCGCGCTGGCCGGGGTGGCCGATCACGAGGTCGGCTCGGCCTCCGGGGTGCTCAACGCGGTGCAGCAGCTCGCGGGGGCGCTGGGGGTGGCACTGTTCGGAACGCTGTTCTTCACCCACGTGGAGGACAACGCGCCCGCCGCACACAGCCTGGACGCGGTGCGCGGGGTGTTCGACGACGCGTTCACGGTAGGCGCCCTCGGCAGCGCCGCCGCCCTGGCCGTGGCGTGGGGCCTGGCGTTCCTGATGCCGCGCTTCGAGCGCCCGCCCGGCTCGGAGGGGGCGGCCGGGCACTGAGCGTGCGGGCCCGCGGCGGCGAGTACGCGCGAAGGCGCCGGAACGGGATGCTCTCCGTTCCGGCGCCTTCGCGTACGGTGATCGCCGGCCGGGGCGAGTCAGTGGCTGCCGGCGACGCCCGGGCGGGACGAACCCGTACCGAGCGCGGACGCGCCGTCGCGGGCCAGGACCGAGGCCCGGCTGCGGAAGGCGTCCTCGCGGGCCGCCTGCTCCGGGTGGCGCGAGCGCCAGTACGGGTTGTCGTGCGGCAGATGGCCGCTGACCCGCCCGTACAGGCCGAACGTCATCACCAGCAGACCGACCACGAAGCTGAAGATGACGTTCGGCATCTTGAAGGACAGGTAGTTGATGTCGGATGTGCCGATCAGACCCAGGTTCACGAAGCCGCTGATCACGAACAGCGCGCCGACCACGATGTTCACCGTCGAGGCGGTGTTGCCGCCGATGATCGCGCCGATGATCAGGATCGCGCCGACCACGACCGAGATCAGGCTGAGCGCGCCGTTGGTCGACATGCCCGCGACCTCGCGACCGGTGGTGGAGAAGAAGCCGACGTTGTGCGTGAAGCCCAGGATGCCGAACACGATCAGCGCGAAACCCATGAAGCCGCCGCCGTACCGGTAGACCTGCCCGAGTCGATGGTCGACCGGCAGTGCCTCGTCCAAGCCCGTCATGGCCGCCTCCCAGCATCCGGTATGCGTGAAAACTCCTACTTGATCTCCTTTCCCGGATTTGCCGGGAAGTACCGGTTCGAGATCGTCGATACGGGCGCGGTCACGGGCCTGGGCGGGGTCGGTCGGTTACGCGGGCTTGAGGACGACCTGACCGTTCGTGACCACGATCGACTTGGCCGCGAGCGGGCGCGGGGCGGGGCCGCCGAGTACGGCGCCGGTGTTCGCGTCGAAGCTGCTGCCGTGGCAGGGGCAGTGGATCTGCCCGCCGGAGACGCTGCCGACCAGGCACTGCTGGTGGGTGCATACGGCGGTGAACGCCTTGAAGTCGCCGGCGGCGGGCTGGGTGACCACCACCTTGGCGTCGTCGTAGACCTTGCCGCCGCCGACCGGTACGTCGCCGACCGGGCCCAGCACCTTGTCGGCGGCCGGGGCCTTGTCCTTGCCGTCGTCGCCGCCGCAGGCCACCAGCGTGGCGCCGCCGGCCGCGACCAGGGCGCCGCAGAGCAGGATCCGCCGAGTGGGTTCGGCACTACTCGTCGACGGGGTGCCCGTCGGGTCGACGGTCGTCGGGTCGGTGCTCGGGTCCGTCGCTCGCATGGATCGCCTCCGTCGTGGTTCCCGGCGCCGGTCGTTCACGCGGCGCCGACGCAACGGAAACGTACGCGAGGGGTTCGTGGTTCGACGGATCGGTGAAGCGAACGGGTTCAATCGGCTCGGGTTGTCCGTACTCCGGCTCCGCGTCCGCCGGCTCGTCGCCTTCCGGCACCGAGTCCTTCGGTTCCGTGCCCTCGGGCGTCACGTCCTCCGGCTCCGTGCCCTCCGGTGCCGTGTCCTTCGGCTCCGTGCCCTCGGGCGGCACCTCCTTCGGCTCCGCGTCCTCCGCCGAGCGTTCCGGCAGCGTGAAGACGATCCGCGTGCCCGCCGTGTACTCGGTGTCCACCGCGATCCGGCCGCCGTGTTGTTCGACGATGCGCTTGGCCATCGCCAGGCCGATCCCGCTGCCCGTGTACGTCTCGCGCGGGTGCAGTCGGCGGAAGGCCGCGAACACCCGTTCCGCCGACTCGGCCGGGATGCCGATCCCGTTGTCGGTGACGGTGATCCGCCATCCCTCCGCGACCGGTTCGGCGTCGACCCGTACCAGCGGGCGCTCGTACGGGCGGGCGAACTTGACCGCGTTGCCGAGCAGGTGCCGGATCAGGGTGGCCAGCAACACCGGATCGGCGTCCACCACCGGCAGTTCGTCGTGCGCCAACTCGGCGCCGGTGTCCTCGACCCGATCCGCCATGTCCAGCCACGTCTGCCGGACCACCTCGTCCAGGTCCACCGCCACGCTCTCCGCGCGCGAGCGGCCCACCTCGGTCAGGGTGACCATCTCGTCGATGAGCACCTGGAGTCGGCGCGCGTTGTCGATGGTGAAGTCGATGTACTGCCGGCCGCGCCGGTCCAACACGTCCTCGTAGCGCTCCTGGAGCATGCGGCCGAAGGACACGATCCGGCGCAGCGGATCCTGCATGTCGTGCGTCGCGGCGTGGGCGAACTGGTCGAGGTCGGCCTGGGCCAGTCGGGCCCGCCGGTCCTGTTCGTCGAGCCGGGCGCGCAGTTCGTCCCGCTCGCGCGCCGACTCGCGGGCCCGCTCGCGCTCGGCGGCCGACTCCCGGTCCCGCTCGGCGAGCACGGCGGTCAGCGTGGCGACGTGCTCGCGTTCCCGGCGGACCCGGTCCTCCCCGGCGCGGGCCCGGGTGCGCAGGCTCGCCATCGCGCCGGCGATCGCGCCGAACTCGCGGCTGTCGTAGCGCGCTGCCCCGCTCGGCGGCTCGCTCGGATCGGCCAGCCGGGTCAGCGGCCGCTCCACCGTGCGCCGCAGCGCGGCCTCGATCAGCACGGTCAGCCCGACCACGAGCAGCAGGTCGCCGCCGAGCACCAGGAGCAGCCCGCGCGAGCGCGCGTCGCCGTCCAGGGTCAGCCCGACCACCAGCGCCGCGACCGTGGCCAGCATCACCGCCGCGCACGGCGCCCAGATCAGCCGCAGCCGGGCGCGGACCGTCCACCACGAGTCGTCGGAACCCGCCATCGGTACCCCGCCTCTCCGGCCCGCCGTCGCCCCGCCGACACCCCGCCGACAACCCCTGCGGAACAAGGAAAGTGTGGCAGCGCCGGCCCCTTCGGCACGAGGGCATGATCCGGCCGCCCGTCGCCGGGGAGCACCGGCCCGGGCCTCGGAGGTTCCTTAAGCCAGTCATAAATCACCCATACCGGGGTGCCGTCGATGACGGGCCCCGGGATACGGTCGCAGAGCCGGTCGGGCGGTTTGGAGAGACGGCGTCGAGCCAGCGTGCGATAACGGGGGTTTCCTGCGACCGTCGCCCCCCTCCCACCTGTTGGGGCGACGGTCGCAAGAACACTTCGTCACGAGCGTGTGACCGTGCGATCGGCGGTCTGATTCGTCCTCACCCGGGTAGCGATCCACCCGGTAGCGTCCGAGGGCCGAGGCCGAATCTACGCCGAGATTGGTGATCGAGTGTCGCGACGAACCGCGGATTCCGAAGCGACCCGGGGAAGGCGCCGACTGCTGGTCGGCACCGCCTTCTGTGTGGCCGCCGTGCTGGTGGTGGCGGGTCTGGCCTCGATGGGCCGGATCTTTGGGCATCCGAGGTCGCGGGTGGGCGGCGACGCGGCCCGGGGCTATCACCTGCCGGATCCGGCCGAGGGCGATCGCATCGCGGCCGGCCTGCTGGGCGGGGCGCCCGCGGGTCCGTCGGGGACACCCGTGCCGACGATCAGCTCGGAGGCGGTCGAGCCGCTGCCGGTGTCCGAGCCGCTGCGGGCCGCCGTCATCGCGCCGACGCCGGCGATCGGCGCGCTCCTGCACGTGGGCGACGGCACGGAGCCGGCGCACTTCTGCACGGCGACGGTGGTGCACTCGCCGAACCGCAACCTGGTGATCACCGCCGCGCACTGCGTCTACGGCGAGGCGTTCGCGTCCGACATCGCCTTCGCCCCCGGCTATCACGACGGGTTCATGCCGTACGGGGTGTGGGTCCCGTCCCGGATCGACGTGGACCCGCGCTGGGTCTCGGACCGGGATCCGGCCTACGACGTCGCGTTCCTCCAGATGCGACGCCCCGGTACCGGCGACCGGATCGAGGAGGTCACCGGAGCCGAACAGGTGTCGTTCGACTCCCCGGTCGACCGCGCGGCCCGCCTGATCGGCTACCCGGACGACGAGGAGCAGCCGATCGGCTGCCAGAACACCACCACCGCCCTGTCCGACACCCAGGTGCGCTTCGACTGCGCGGACTTCCCCGACGGCACCAGCGGTGGCCCGATGCTCACCGACATCGACCCCGCGAACGGCCGGGGCACGGTGATCGGCGTGATCGGCGGCTACCAGGAGGGCGGTGACGATCTCACCTCCTACAGCAGCCGCTTCGGTCCCGACATCGCGACCCTGTACAACCGGGCCGGCACGGCGGACCCCACGCCGACCCCGACCACCTGACGGGCGAGGGAGAGGCCGCCGAAGCACCGCGAAATCGGGCGCCGATACCGCCGAATGCCGGCGGGTGTCGGAACGACCGCGCGCACCCGCACGCGCCGTGCGCGCAATTGCGTGCGCCGGGGCGGATGTTTACGCGACGTGCCTCGGGCTCTCCCGGGGCACGCTCTCTCGGGAAAGCGACGACGGCATCGGGACTGTAGTCAGTCCACCGTCAGTTGGGCGTCAGCGCTCTCCGCCAATGTGGTTGGCATGACGTCGCTCTCGGCGGTTTCCGGCTGCCTTCCCGACACTATGTCGATTGCCTTTTCTCGGAAGGAACTTCAGCCGACGGGTGTCCGGCCGGGGCGGTACCGGCGCTTCGTCTCGCACCACGCTCGCGCCTTCGGGCCGCTTGCCGTGGACATGCCGCGGTCGCCCTCCCGGTGAGCGCGGACCGCGGCGACATCGCCCGCTCGCCCGGCCGGCCGGATGTCGGGGACGAGAACGGTCGGGAACGGGTGGAGGTCTGGCGGATATCGCTCGGCGACGAGGACGACCCGGACCACTGTCCGGCCCGCCTCGAAGATCTCCTCGACGAGGACGAGACGGCCCGCGCCGGGCGCGGCCTCGTGCCGGGAATGCGACGCCGTTTCGTGATCGCGCACGCCGCGACCCGGATCGTCGTCGGCGAGCGTCTGGGCCGCCCGCCGGCCGCCCTGCGCTTCACCCGCGGCCGGTGGGGAAAGCCGGTGGTCGAGGGGGCGGGCCTGCACTTCAGCCTGTCGCACTCGGGCGACATCGCCCTGCTCGCCCTGGCCTCGCGACCGGTCGGGGTGGACGTGGAACTGGCCCGCCCGAACCTGGACACCGAGCGGTTGGCTCGGCGCTTCTTCGGTGACGAGGAGCGGGAGTTGGTGGCGCGCGGCGGGAACGGCGCCTTCACCCGGCTGTGGACGAGGAAGGAGGCGTGCGTGAAGGCGGTGGGCGGCAGGCTCACCGAGGGCATGGCGATTCCCGTCGCCCACACCGCGCGGCAGGCCACGGTGTACTCGCGCTCGGGTCCGCTCGCGGGACCGTGGAGAGTTGCCGACCTGCCGCTTCCCGAAGGATATGCGGGGTCCGTCGCGCTACTCGGTGACGGGCCCTTTTACGTTTCACCGAGGATGTGGTACCCAATGTCGCCGACAGAAACCGACGGCATGCGACACAGGCCGGGTGTCAAGTAGAAGAAAGTCCCCTCAAAAAGGCGTAGTCGTACCCGTGGTCGCGTGCCGGGGCGTCGCTAGATTTAAGGGCGCGAGAGCACGATGGTAAAGCACCGGCCGGATTCTTGAGCCAGGACCGTGTTTTGGTGCCGGGTATTCCTTTCGAGGAGGGGGAGGTAATCGTGGAAGGCAGGAACGTGATCACCAAGGCCGCGCGGTGGAGCGCTGTCCACCCCTGGTGGGCACTCGCGCTCTGGCTCGTGGTCGTCCTCGGGGCCTTGGCGGTCGGCGCCGCCACGGGTACCCGGCAGGCCACCAGCTCGGACCTGTCCATAGGCCAGTCCGGCCGGGCGGCCGCCATCGCCAAAAGCGGCGGTCTGCAGGTCCGCGCGGTGGAGAACATCCTGGTCACGCCGTACATCGGCAAGCTCGATGTGGCCAAGGCCCGGGCCGCGGCCGACGAGACGGTGTCCGGCCTGAAGGGCGACAAGGGCATCGCCTCGATCGGCGAGCCGATCCTCGCCTCGGACGGCTCTGCCCTGCTGGTCCCGGTGACGCTCAACGGAGACCCCGAGACCGCCGACAGCCGGGTGCGATCGCTGCTCGACAGCGTGCAGAAGACCCAGGACGCGCACTCCGACGTGAATGTGGAGCTCGTCGGCGAGGGTTCCATCCGGGCCGGGCTCAACGACCTGCTGGACGACGGCCGCCGCAGGGCGACCGTACTGAGCCTGCCGGTGACGTTACTCGTCATGGTCTTCGTCTTCGGCGCGATGGTCGCCGCGAGCGTCCCCGTCGTCCTGGGCCTGTCCTCGGTACTGACCGGACTCGGACTGTGGGGAGTGGCCTCCCAGTTCGTGCCGGATCCGGGCCCGGTGACCCACATCATCGTCCTGGTGGGCATGGCCATCGGCGTCGACTACTCGCTCTTCTACCTCAAGCGGCAGCGCGAGGAACGCGCGCTCGGCGCCAACGAGGTCGATGCCATCGAGGTCGCCGCGGCCACGTCCGGCCACGCCGTGCTGGTCTCCGGCCTGGTGGTGATGGTCTCCATGTGCGCGCTCTACTTCGCCGGGCACATCGCCTTCCAGGCGATGGCCACGGGCGCGATCCTGGTCGTCGCCATCGCGATGGGCGCCTCGCTGACCGTCCTGCCTGCCATGCTGTCCAAGTTCGGCCGCTACCTGGACAAGCCGCGCGTCCCCCTGGTGTGGCGGCTCACGCAGAAAGGCGGCGTCAAGCCTCGTCTGTGGTCGGCGATGCTCAAGCCGTCGTTGCGCCATCCGGTTCTCGCGCTCGTGATCTCCGTCGGCGTGCTCCTCATCCTCGCCCTGCCCGCCCTCGGTCTGCGGCTCAAGGCCACCGGTATCGACGACCTGCCCAAGTCGATCCCCGCGATGCAGGCCAACGAGCGCCTGACGAAGTCGTTCCCCAGCCCGGCGGACACGCACATGATCGCCGTGAAGGTCTCCGCCGACCGGGCCGCGGAGCTGCGCACGGCGGTGGCCGCGCTGGTCGACCGCACGCGGCGCGACGACCTGTTCGTACAGTCCCCGCAGCCCCTGGTACGTACGTCGGCGGACGGCACGGTCAGCACCATCGCCGTCGGCACCCGCTTCAAGAGCAGCTCCGAGAAGGCGCGCGAGTCCCTGAGGAAGCTGCGCGAGGACATCGCCCCGAACACCCTCGGCGGCGTCGGGGGCGTCGAGTTCGCGGTCGGCGGCAGCGATGTGGCGTACGACGTGGACTATCGGGCGAACGTCGTCGCCAAGATGCCCTGGGTATTGGGGGCGGCGCTGGCCATGACCTTTCTGGTCATGGCCATCGCCTTCCGATCCCTGGTGCTCGCGCTGATCACGGTGGTCCTCAACGTCCTGTCCGCGGTGGCGTCTTTCGGTCTGCTTGCGCTGATCTTCCAGGGGACCTGGGCGGAAGGCATCCTGCACTTCCAGTCCACGGGCCGGGTGGTGGCATGGCTGCCACTGATGCTCTTCGTGATCCTGCTCGGCCTGTCGATGGATTACCACGTCTTCGTCGTCAGCCGGATCAGAGAGGCCGCGCGCGGTGGGCTCGGCATTCGGGACGCCGTCGAACAGGGCATCACGCGAACGGCCGGCGTCGTGACGGGCGCCGCGATGGTGATGGTCTCCGTGTTCGCCCTGCTCGCGTCGCTGAACTTCATCGAGTTCAAGCAGTTGGGCGTGGGTATGGCGGGTGCGGTGCTGCTCGACGCCACGCTCATCCGAATCGTCGCGCTGCCGGCCGTGGTCATGCTGGTCGGTTGGAAAACCTGGTGGCCCTCGCGGCTCGCCTATCAGCACGGTTCCCGGGGGCCGCGGATGCCGGCCGTGGTCGCGGAGGGGACGTCGGTTCCCTGACCGGCCTTCGCGCGCGGGCTCCGGGTGGCCGGGGGAGGGGCTTCGGCCCGCCCCCGGCCACCTTTTTCGTACGTCCCGCGCGGGGAAAATTCGCCGGCTCACGTTGAACCGCCGAGCCGGGGGTTCCGTAAACCGTGTGGGGATTCCGACGGGAAACATAGAATCGCATGCGTGTTCGGCGACGCATGATCAACTGCCTCGTGGCGGAGGTCTGCGCCCTCCGACGTGCGCACAACCGGGAAGCGGGGCGATCACGGGGGTGACTCATGCACAGCGACAGCGGCCCTGCTTCGGTGCGCTGGCAGACCGAACTTGCCCGAGTCGGGGCGCTCTCCGGGCGTGAGAAACAGGTTTTCGCGCTCCTCGGGGCGGGGCATTCCAACCGCGGCATTGCCACCCGACTCGACGTCACGGAACGAACCGTAAAGGCTCATGTGGCAAACATCCTGGTCAAGCTACAAGTGGAATCCCGCCTTCAGGCGGGGCTGGTTGCGCAAGTCTACGAAAGCATGTACGAAGGTACAGTATCGGAGCCGTCAAGCGTATCCGATAATTGACCATCGTGAATACCACCTGGATTCTTACCCTCCTTCGGGTCGCCCGGAACGAGTCGACCGTTGTTCCATGTGGCAGGCCCGGCGTTGCAAGCGAACAACTTGTGACTGGAATTCAACGGTAGACGGGGGAGTTTGGTGTACATCTCCATATTGGGTCCGCTGCTGTTAGGGGACGGTCGGAAAACCGTCGGTATACGCGCGAAGAAGAACCGGGTGATGCTGACCATGCTGGCGCTCAACATCGGCCAGGTGGTCACCTTCGACGAGCTGATCGACGAGCTGTGGGGGGAGGCTCCGCTCAAGAACACGCGCAACGCGTTACAGGCGAACGTCAAGCGGGTGCGCAGGTCGCTGGCCGAGTTGGGGCTCGGCGGGCCCGGCCACGAGCTGATTCGTACGGTGGACAACGGCTACACGCTGAACATCCCCGCCGACGCCGTGGACGCGTATCGCTTTTTGCAAACGGCGGGCAAGGGCGCGAGCCTGGTTGTCGACCGGCCGCACGAGGCCATGGATCTGCTGCGCGAGGCGCTCGGTATGTGGCGCGGACCGGCCCTGCTCGACACGAGTGACGGCCCCTGGTGCCGGGCCGTGGCGCTGCGTCTCGACGAACAGCGCAAGACCGCGCGCGAAGACCTCATCGCGGCCCAGCTCCAGCTCGGCGAGGCGGGGACCGTCGTCGCCGAACTCAAGCAGTTGCTCGCGCAGTACCCCGAACGCGAGCGGTTCAGCGAGCAGTTGATGATCGCCCTGTACCGCTGCGGACGGCAGTCCGAGGCCGTCGACGTCTTCCACCGCACGCGCAAGTGGCTCGACCAGGAGTTGGGGCTCAAGCCGAACAGTCGCCTTCACCACCTCTACCAGGCGATTTTGATGCAGGACCCTTCGTTGTGAGTGCCGAGACGGCGACTCGTCACTGATACCGGCAGCTCCCCGCGGAGCTGCCGCTCTCGTGCGTTCAGGCCCGGTCAGGCCCGGTTCAGGGCCGCGTCGGTGACCGTGCCGATCCGCCGGGCGGCCTCGGGGGAAAGCATCTGCTCGTGGTCGCACGGCACTTCGTGCACCGTGAGTGGTCCGTCCAGGTGCGGGCGCCAGCGATCCACGAGTTCGGCGACCGGAGTCTCCCGCCGCTCGCCGGTGGCGACGAACAGGGTCAGCGCGCCGGTGAAGCGGCCCGGCGTGAACACCCTCGCCAGATCGATGTGCCGGCGCATGATCGCGGTCAGCCGGCGCAGCTCCTCCTCGGTGATCGCGGTCCCCGCGGCGTGGTGTTCGACGAAGGCGGCGCGGACCTCTTCGTCGGAGGGGTTCGGGTCGTGCGGGGCCACGGGGTAGATGTCCAACGCCGCGAGGAAGGCGACGCGTTCCCCCGCGGCCTGGAGCTGGACGGCCATCTCGTGCGCGACCAGACCGCCGAAGGACCAGCCCAGGAGGTGGTAGGGACCCTGTGGTTGCACCTGCCGGACACGCGTCAGATACGTGGCCGCGAGCGCCGGTACGTCCCGGGGTGGCTCCGCGTCGTCCCCGTGCGGCGCGATGCCGTCGGACTGCAGCGCGTACACGGGCCGGGCCGCGTCGATATGCGGGGCCAACTCCGCGTACGGCAGCCCGAAGCCGACCCCGCCGTGCACGCAGAAGAGGGGTTCCGCGGTGCCGGCCGGTCGGATGGGCAGGACGGGCGTGGTCATGGCGGCCGGGAGTGTGGCGGATGCTCGCGGGGTGGTGGGCCGGGCCGCCGCGGCCAGGGCCGCCACGGTCTTGTGGGTGAAGACATCGGCCAGCGAGAGGGTGAGCCCGGCCTTCGCGGCGCGGCTGACCACCTGTACCGAGCGCAGGCTGTCGCCGCCCAGTGCGAAGAAGTCCCCGTCGACGTCGACCTGTTCGAGGCCGAGGATCTCGCCGAACACCCCGGCGACGACCTGCTCGGCGGCCGTGCCCGGCGCGCGCACCGGGACCGGGGCGGCGGTGCCCGTCCCGGCCGCCGCCAGGGCGCGGGTGTCGAGCTTGCCGTTCGCCGTCAACGGCAGCGCGGGCAACGTGACCAGGGACACGGGCACCATGTGCGCGGGCAGCGTCTCGGCGGCGAACGCGCGCAGCACCGGCACGTCGACGGCCGCGACCCCGGGCACGGGCACGACGTACCCGACCAGTTGGGGTTCTCCGGTGGGCGTGGGCACGACGGCGACGGCGGCCTGGGTGATCACCGGGTGGCGCACGAGGGTGGCCTCGATCTCCCCCAACTCGATGCGGAAGCCGCGCAGCTTGACCTGGTGGTCGGAGCGGCCGACGTAGTCCAGGGCGCCGTCGGGTCGCCACCGCACGAGGTCGCCGGTGCGGTACATGCGGGTGCCGGCCGGCCCGAACGGGTCCGCGACGAAACGCTCGGCGGTGGTGGCGGCGCGGCCCAGGTACCCGTGGGCGAGGCCGGCCCCGGCGAGGTACAGCTCGCCGGTGACGCCGATGGGTGACAGGGACAGGCCGGTGTCCAGGACGTACGCCCGGAAGTTGTCCAGGGGGCGTCCGATCGGCGGCCGGCCCTCCGGAGTCAGCGGGTCGCTCCAGGTGGCGCAGACCGAAGCCTCGGTCGGGCCATAGGCGTTGCGCAGTTCGACGTGCCGGCAGAAACGATTGCTTACGGCGGGCGGGCAGGCCTCGCCGCCGACCAGCAGACTCATGCCCTCGGGCAACACCGCGGCGTCCGGGATGCCGGCGACGACGGTGGGCGGCAGGATCGTGTGGTTGACGCCGTGCTCCGCGATCAGGTCGGCGAGCAGTGCGCCGGACAGCCGGCTGTCGTCGGTGGCGAAGACGAGGGCGCCGCCGGAGAACAACGAGGCGCACAGTTCCCACACGGTGGCGTCGAAGCTGAACGAGGCGAACTGCAGGACCCGCGTATCGGGCCCCGCGCCCAGGTCCGAACGCAGGTTCGCGGCCAGGTTGGCGGCCCCCGCGTGCGGCACGGCGACGCCCTTGGGGCGACCGGTCGAACCGGAGGTGTAGATGACGTACGCGGTGTCCTGCGGCGTCAGCGCCCGGGTGCGGTCGGCGTCGGTGGGGGCGGTGCCGGGCCGCTCGGCCGACTCGGCCAGGACGGCGGGGGAGTCCAGGACGAGCGGGACGGCGCCGCCGGGCAGGTCGGGGAGCCGGTCGGCGACCGCCGCGTCGGTCAACACCCCGGCCGGCGCCGCGTCCCGGAGCATGTACGCGATGCGCTCGGCGGGATACGCGGGGTCGACGGGCAGATAGGCCGCGCCGGTTTTGAGGACGGCGAGCAGCGCGACGACCATCCGCGCGGATCTGGGCAGGGCCAGCGCGACCACGTCCCCGGGGCCGATCCCGCGGGCCAGGAGGAGGTGGGCGAGACGGTTCGCCCGGGTGTCCAGCTCCGCGTAGGTGAGCCGGACGGAGCCGGGGCCGGCGGGTACGCCGTCGGGGGTGATCAGCGCCGGGTGGTCCGGAGCCTGGGCCGCGTTCGCCTCGAAGAGGGCCGGCAGCGTGACCGGGGGCCGCGGGACGAGGCGTCCGCTCCGGTCCGACAGGAGCGTGCGGCGCTCGTCGGCGGTGAGCAGGTCGAGGGCGCCGAGGGGGGAGTGGGGGGCGCGTGCGGCGGAGCCGAGGAGGGTGGCGAGGGCCCGCGCGAGGCGATCCGCCGTCGCCTCGGTGAACAGGTCCTCGCGGTAGTGCAGGCGAAGGTCGAGGCCGTTCGGCGCGCCGTCCGCGGTCGTTTGCTCCCTCACGTGGAAGGAGAGGTCGAATTTCGCCGTCACCGTGCCGACCGGCTCGACCGCGGCCGAGATCCCCGACAGTCCGGGCAGCGGGTCCGCGTTGTCGAACGCCAGCATCACCTGGAAGAGCGGCTGCCGGGCCATCGAGCGCACCGGGTTGAGCTCCTCGACAAGATGCTCGAAGGGCAGCTCGGCGTGCGCGTACGCGGTCAGATCGCTCTCGCGTACGCGCTGGAGCAGGGCGCCGAAGGTGGGATCACCCCCGGTGTCGGTGCGCAGCACGAGCGTATTGACGAAGAAGCCGACGAGGCCGCGGAGCGCGTCGTCGCTGCGCCCCGCGACCGCGCTGCCCAGGGGGATGTCGGTGCCCGCGCCCAGCCGGGTGAGCAGGGCGGCGAGTCCGGCCTGCACCGCCATGAACAGGCTGGCGCCGTTGTGGTGCGCCAGTTCCGCGAGGCGCACGTGGACGTCGGCGGGCACCGTACACGCGACCTCCGCGCCGCGGTGACCGGCCCGCGCCGGGCGCGGGAAGTCGGTGGGCAGGTCCAGCTCCTCCGGGATGCCCGCCAACGCCTGGCGCCAGTGGGCCAGTTCGGAGGCGACCAGGCTGTCCGCGTCGGTCTTGGCACCGAGCAGTTCCCGCTGCCACAGGGCGTAGTCGGCGTACTGCGCGGGCAGCGGCTCCCACCCCGGCGCGCCGCCCGCGAGCCGCGCCGCGTAGGCGTCGGCGAGATCGCGGGTGAGCGGGCCGAGCGACCAGCCGTCGGCCGCGATGTGATGCACCGTCAGCGCGAGCACGTGGCAGTCGGGCCCGATCGTGAACAGCCGGACCCGCAGGGGCACCTGGGCGGACAGCTCGAAGGGGTGGACGGCCTCGGCGGCGAGCGCGTCGGCGAGCGCGGCTTCCGTCTCCGCGGTCGGGCCGGCCGGCGCCGAGCCCGGCAGGGTGACCCGGACCAGCCGCGCACCCGCCCGGTCCGCCTCGTCGGGGGACAGGATCAACTGCGAGGGCAGCCCGTCGGCCTCGGCGAACACGGTGCGCAGGCTCTCGTGTCGGGCCACCACGTCACGTACGGCGGCCGTCAGCGCCCCGGCGTCGAGCGGGCCGGTGAGGCGCACGGCCAGCGGGATGTTGTACGCGCCCGAAGGGCCGTCCATCTTGTCCAGGAACCACAGGCGCTCCTGGGCGTAGGACAGGAGCACCGACGAAGGGCGACCCGGCACGGAGCGCAGCACGGGGCGTCGGGTACGGGACACCGTCGCGGAGCGCGCGTCGTCGGAGGCCGGCCCGGGGTCGACACCGGCGAGGGCCGGGGACAGGGTGCGGGCCAACGCCTCGGCCGTGCGGGCGTCGAACAGGGACCGCACCGGGACGTCCACACCCAGGGCCGCGCGCAGCCGGTTGGTGACCGTGGTCGCGGACAGCGAGTGGCCACCCAGGGCGAAGAAGTCGTCGTCGGCGCCGACACGTTCGAGTCCGAGCGCCTCCGCGAAGACCGCGCACAGCAGTTCCTCGCGCTCGCCCGCGGGCGCCCGTCCGGTGCCCGCCCGCTCGTCGGGCGGCGCGGGCAGGGCCTTGCGATCGGTCTTGCCGTTCGGGGTCAGCGGCAGCGCGTCCAGGGGAACGTACACGGCGGGGACCATGTGCGTGGGCAGCACCGAAGCGACCCGCTCCCGCAGCCGGTCGGTATCGGTCCCCGCCGGTACGACATAGGCGACCAGGCGGGTGTGCCCCGCCCGGTCGGCGGCGGCCGTGACGGCGGCCTGCCGGACACCGGGTTGCGCGGCGAGCACGGACTCGATCTCGCCGAGTTCGACGCGGTGGCCGCGGATCTTGACCTGATGGTCGCTGCGCCCCGAGTACTCCAGGACACTGCCGGTGCCGTCCCAGCGGACCACGTCCCCGGTGCGGTACATGCGCGCGCCGCGCGGCGCGAACGGGTCGGCGACGAACCGCTCCGCGGTCAGGCCCGGCCGGTTGAGGTAGCCGCGGGCGAGCCCGGATCCGGCGATGTACAACTCGCCGAAGGTGCCGTCGGGCACCGGGCGCAGGGCGCCGTCGAGCACGTACACGCGCGTGTTGGCGAGGGGGCCGCCGATGGGGGGCGGGCCGGGCTCGGTCGCGGTGTCCGTCGTGAGGGGCGCGGCCGTCGACCAGATCGTCGTCTCCGTCGGGCCGTACACGTTGGTCACGGACGCGCAGTGCGCGGTGAGCGTGCGCGCCAGCGGCTCGGGCAGCGCCTCGCCGCCCACCAGGGCCCGCAGACCCGCCAGCCGGGGGGCGTGGTCGGCGGCGAGGGACTCCCACAGGCTGGGGGTGGCCTGCATCAGGGTGGCGCCGAGGTCGGTGACGGCGGCGGCCAGGACGGCCGGGTCGCGCACGGTCTCGCGGGCGGCCACGAGCAGTTCGGCGCCGGCCGCGAGCGGTACGAACAGCTCGAGGTTGGCGATGTCGAAGCCGAAGGTGGTGACCGCGAGGAACCGGTCCCGGGCGGTGACCGCGAAGCGCTCGACCATGTCGTGGACCAGGTTGGTCAGCGCGCCGTGCGGCACGACGACGCCCTTGGGGCGGCCGGTCGAGCCCGAGGTGTAGATCACGTACGCCGGATGGTCGGCGTGCGGGGTCGGAGCAGGGTCCTCCCCGGGGACGACGGGCACGGTGGGTACGGACCCCGGTTCGTCGAGAGCCCACCACTGCCCCGTGCTCGTCTCGTCGTCGCCCTTGAGGAGTTCGCGCACCCGTCGGTCGGTGAGGGTGACCACGGGTGCGGCGTCCGCCAGCATGTAGCGCAACCGGTCGGCGGGGTAGTCGGGGTCGAGCGGCAGGTAGGCCGCGCCGGACTTGAGCACGGCCAGGGCGGCCACGACAAGGGCGCAGGAGCGGTCGAGCGCGATGGCCACCGTGCGCTCCGGGCCCGCGCCCGCCGCACGCAGCGCACGAGCCAACTCGTCGGCTCTGTCCAGTAGTTCGTGATAGTCGAGCCGTTCGTCGCCGCAGCTGACGGCGGGTGCGTGCGGGGTGTGCTCGGCTCGGGCGTCCAGGAGCGGCGCCAGCCAGTGGCCGGGCAGCGGTACCCCGGTGTCGTTGCGCCCGTCGACGATGCGCGCCCGCTCCGCCCGGTCCAGGATGTCGAGTCGGCCGCAGGGCACGTCGGGCCGGGCGACGGCGGACTCCAGGAGCCGCGCGAAGCGCCGCCCGATCCGGTGGGCCTCGGCGCGCGTGACCGCCCCGGGCCGATGATTGACCGCGAGGCCGAGCGGGCTGCCCGGAAAGACCGTGAGGGTGATCGGGTAGTGGGTGGCGGAGCGGATGTCGACGCCGGTCACCAGGGAGCCGGCGGCCGCGGTGTGCGGCATCGGCCCCATCGGATAGTTCTGGAACATCAGTGCCGTGTCGAAGAGTTCACCGCGCACGGAGGTGAGCTGCTGAACCTCCGCCAAAGGCAGGTGCTCGTGCGGCAGAAGGTCGGCCTGGGCCCGCTGCACCGCGGCGAACAACTCGGCCGGGGTACGGGAGGGGTCGACGTCGACGCGGACCGGCAGCGTATTGGCGAACAGGCCCACCATGTGCTCGACATCGGGGATCTGGGCCGGCCTGCCCGACGTCACGGCGCCGAACAACACCGTGTCCTGGCCGGTCGACCTCGACAGGAGCAGCGCCCAGCAGCCCTGCACCACCACGTTGACGGTCAGGCCGCGCGAGCGGGCGAACCGGACCAGGTCGGCGGAGACTTCGGGGGAGAGGTCGAGCGGAACCGACTCGGGCAGCGCGCCCCGGCCCTCGGTGTGGGTGTGGCCCACCGGGACGAGCCGCGTCGGCTCGGTGACACCGGCCAGGGCCCGCGCCCAGGCCTGCCGGGCGGCCGGCTTGTCCTGCCCGCCGAGCCAGGCCAGGTACGCGTGGTAGGAGGCCGAGGCGGCCCCCGTCGGCGAGGGTTGGGCGGACCCCGACTTCGACTCCTCGACCAGCGCGCTCAGTTCGCCGATCAGCGAGACCATCGACCAGCCGTCCACCAGGATGTGGTGCACCGTCCACACCAGGCGGCAACGTCCGTCGTGCGCCCGGATCAGGGTGAACCGGTGCAGCGGCGGCCGGGCCAGGTCGAAGCGGCGCAGCCGGTCCTCCTCGGCCACCCGGTCGAACTCGGCCTCCACCGACGCGGCCCGCCCGCTCCCGGCTCGGACCTCCACCTCGTGCCACGGCAGCGCCACCGACTTGGGGATCATCTGGATCGCCTCGCCGTTCTTGCGGTGCCGGAAGCACGCCCTCAAATTCGAGTGCCGCTCCAGCAGCGCGGTCGCCGCGGCGCGCAGCGCGGCGGTGTCGGCGTCGGTCGTTTCCCGGAAATCGAGCACCAGCTGGATGGTGTAGACATCCGTTCCCTCGCGGTCGTACTCCGAAAGAAAGAGCAGTCCCTGTTGCAGCGGCGAGAGCGAGAGGACTTCGCTGATCGCGGACGGCCGATTCAAACCGGACTCCTCGCGGAAGAGCTGGACAGGCGGAATGACAAACATAGGCCGATCACGCTGACACTCAAGTGACCGATAACTGACGGGCCGCTGACGCATCTTGCGAGGTGGGCGGGGCGCTCGTGACGCCGCCCTCGTCAGCAGTTCGTCAGCACCTCGTCAGCGCGCGGCGAGAGGCTGGCCGTCCAGGCTAATTGGTTGCCGAGGGCCAGGAGTCGCCAGTGCCGGTTATTTCCGCGTCGCATGAATTCGAGGTCAGCGACCTCTTCGTGAATTTACAGCCGCTCTTCGGGCGTCGTCTCTTTCTGAAGGTCGAGGGATTCAACTTCGCCGGATCCATCAAGCTGAAGGCGGCCCGTGAGATCGTCGCGCAGGCGGAGGCCGCAGGAGTGCTCGGCCCCGGCTCGACCCTGGTGGAGTCCTCGTCCGGGAACATGGGCGTCGCCCTGAGCGTGCTCGCCGCGAACAGGGGCTTCAGGTTCCTGTGCGTGACCGACTCCCGGTGCAACGAGGTGACCCGGCGCACCATGGAGTCCTTCGGCGCCGAGGTCCACGTCGTCACCGAACCGCACGAGACCGAGGGCTTCCTCGGCGCGCGGATCCGGCACGTGAAGGCGCTGCTCGCCGCCGACGACAAGAAGGTCTGGCTCAACCAGTACCTGAGCCCGGGCAACTGGATGGCCCACTACCGGACCACCGCGCCGGCCATCGCCCGCCAGTTCCCCGACCTGAACGTGCTGTTCATCGGCGCCGGCACCACCGGCACCCTGATGGGCTGCGCGCGCTACTTCCGTGAGCGGCGCCCGTCGGTGCGCGTGATCGCCGTCGACAGCGTCGGCTCCGTCACCTTCGGGCGCCCCGCGGCCACCCGGCACATCCCGGGCCTCGGCACCAGCGTGCGCCCGCCGCTCCTGGACGAGTCGTTGGTGGACGCCGCGATCCATGTCGAGGAGGCGGACACCGTCCGCACCTGCCGCGAGTTGATGCGCCACGGGTTCCTCTTCGGCGGCTCCACCGGAACCGCCGTGAGCGGGGCGCTCCACTGGCTCGACGAGCACTACGGCAACGGCACCGTCGGCGCACCCGACCAGGTGACCGCCGTGACCATCTCGCCCGACCTGGGCGAGCGCTACATGGAGACCGTCTACCGCGACGATTGGGTGCGCGATTCGATCGGCCCGGAAGGTCTCACGGCAGGCGTCGAATACGCGGATATCGGGTCCGAATTCACCGCCGGACTCGAAACGATTTCCGGCTGACCGCGGACCGAGCGGTACCAAAGGATCGAGAGTCGATTCGAGGCTGAGCTGAGGATGACGGAGAGCAAAGCGATGGCAAACAATCGGGGTACTGTCCTTCCGCTCACCGCGGCGCAGGCCGAGATCTGGTTCGACGAGCGGTTCGCCACCGGGCCGTTGGCCTACAACATGGCGGACTACATCGAACTGCGCGGGCCACTCGACGTGGAGTTGCTCGTTCAGGCGATGCACCGCCTCGCCGACGAGGCCGAGGGAGTACGCGCGCAGTTCCTCGAAGAGGACGGCGTACCTGGGCAGATCATCCGTCCACTCGCCCAACTCCCGCTCAAGATCCTCGATTTCAGCGAAAAAGCCGAGCCGTTGGCCGCCGCCGAGCGGTGGATGCGCGCCGACCACGCCGAGCCCCTGAAGGTCACCGACTTCCCGCTGTACCGCGGCGCGCTGATCAAGCTGGAGCCCGAGCACCACCTGCTCTACCTGTGCATGCACCACATTCTCATCGACGGCTACAGCCGCGTGCTCCTCTACCCGAGGCTCGCCGAGCTGTACACCCGGCTCGCCGCGGGCATCGCCGATTCGGCGGCGGACCCCGGCGCGATCCCGGCCTTCCACCTCCTCCTGGACGCCGAGCGCGAATACCGCGACTCGCCGCTGGTCGAGCGGGACCGTACCTACTGGACGCAGCGCCTCACCTCCGGTGCGCACGGGCCGGCGCCCGAGCTGGTCTCCCTCTCCGGGGAGGAGCCCGCCCCCGGCCGCGGTGCGTTGCGCCACACCTCCCGCCTCTCCCCCGAGGCCACCGACGCGCTGCGCGCCCTCGCCCAGGACGGCAAGGTCACCATGCCCGTCCTGATGGTCGCCGCGATGGCCGCCTACACCCAGCGGGTCACCGGTATCGCCGGGCCGCTGCTCACCCTGCCGGTCACCGGCCGGGTCGGCGCCATCAGCCGGCAGATCCCCGGCATGCTCGCCAACTACCTGCCGCTCGCCGTGCGGGTGAGCCCGGAGATGACCCGTGCCCAGCTGCTGCGCCGGGCCTGGGTGGAGGTGGCGAGCGCGCTCAAACACCAGCGCTACCGCGGCGACCGCATCCGCCGCGACATCGGCCTGCGCACCGACGACCAGCGCGCCTTCGGGCCGTTCATCAACGTGCTCAACCAGGACCCGGAGCTGGCCTTCTCCGACGACTGCCGCGGTTTGGTGGTCAACCTGTCCACCGGCATCGTCAAGGACCTCATCATGACGGTCCTGAACACGGCCGACGGCACGATGGAGATCCACCTCGACGGCAACCCCGAGCTGTACGGCTCCGCCGAACTCGCCACCCATCTCGCCCGCTTCGAGGCCTTCCTGGCCGCGCTCGCCGCCATGCCGGCCGACCAGCCGCTCGGCCGGGTCGGCCTGGGCGCGACCGGTGAGCTGCTCGGTCTGCTCGGCGAGTGGGATCCCGCCGCCGAAGGGCAGGCGGACGAAGGGCTCGTCGAACGAATACGTGCCGTGGCGACGCGGACGCCCGATGCCGTGGCCGTGTCCGACGGCGCCGAGAGCGTCACCTATCGCGAGCTGGTTACGCGCGTCGCGGGCGTCTCCGTCCGGCTGGCTCAGGCGGGGGTGTCGGCGGGTTCGGTGGTGGCGATGTTCGCCGATCCCGGGGTGCCGTTCGTGGTGGGTGTGTTGGGTGTGCTGGGGGCGGGTGGCGCGTATCTGCCGCTCGATCCGGCCGCGCCGACCGCCCGCAACGGCGCGCTGCTGCGGGACAGCGGCGCCGGTCACCTGCTGGTGGGCGCGGGATACGAGGCATCGGCCGGCGAACTCGCCCGTCCGGTCACCACCGCCCCGGTCACGGTCGTGGGCCTGGCGGACACGCCTGCCTGCCGCGAGCTGCCGGCTTGCGTCGGGGGTGGGTCGGATCTGGCGTATGTGATGTTCACGTCGGGGTCCACCGGTCGCCCCAAGGGCGCCATGGTGCAGCGTTCCGGGATGCTCAACCATCTGTGGGCCAAGGTCGCCGATCTGGACCTGGCGGCCGGTGAGACGGTCGTGCAGAACGCGCCGCTGACGTTCGACGTGTCGGTGTGGCAGATGTTCGCGCCGTTGGTCGTCGGTGGTCGGGTCCGGGTGTGCGGCACCGACATGGCGGCCGACCCCACCGCGCTGTTCGCCCTGGTTCGCGACGAGCGGGTCGCGGTCCTGGAGGTCGTGCCCTCGCTGTTGCGCGCGGCGCTGGACGCCTGGGACATCGAGGGCATCGCCCCCGAACTGCCCGATCTGCGTTGGCTGATGACCACGGGGGAGGCGCTGCCGGTCGATCTGTGCCGCCGCTGGCACGCTCGGCACCCGAAGATCCCGCTGATGAACGCGTACGGGCCCACCGAGTGCTCCGACGACGTCACCCACGCCGTGATCACCGCTTCCGACAACCTCGACCTACGGGTGCCGATCGGCACGGCCGTGCGGAACACCCGCCTGTACGTGCTGGGTGACGAGCTGCGGCCGGTACCCGCCGGTGTTCCGGGCGAGTTGTACGTCGGCGGCGCCGGTGTGGGCCGCGGGTACCTGCACGATCCCGGCCGTACCGCGGCCACGTTCGTCGTCGATCCCTTCGCGGGTGCCGGTGCCCGGATGTACCGCACTGGCGACCGGGTCGTGCAACGCGCCGACGGGCAGCTGGAGTTCATCGAGCGCCGCGATCACCAGATCAAGATCCGCGGGCGGCGTGTGGAGACCGGTGAGATCGAGGCCGTCATCCGCTCCCTGGACACGGTCGCCGACGCCGCCGTCGCGGTGCTGCCCGACGCGTCCGGGAACCCCCGCCTGGTCGGCTACCTGACCGGGCCCGGCGTGGACGCCGGCAGGATACGCGCCGAGCTGGCCCAGCTCCTGCCCGCGTACATGATCCCCGCCTCCTGGGTGGTCCTGGACGCGATGCCGCTCACCTCGAACGGCAAGCTCGACCGCAAGGCGTTGCCCTCGCCCACGGCGGCCGACCGGGACACCGCGCGTGGCCCGCGCAACGAGAACGAGCGGCTGCTGTGCGGCATCTTCGGCGAGGTCCTGGGCCTGGCCCACGTCGGCATCGACGACGACTTCTTCACCCTGGGCGGCGACAGCATCCGCTCGATCCAACTCGTCAGCCGCGCCCGCAAAGCCGGCCTCGCCCTCACCACCCGC
This sequence comes from Embleya sp. NPDC056575, assembly GCF_042793325.1. Lineage (NCBI taxonomy): Bacteria > Bacillati > Actinomycetota > Actinomycetes > Kitasatosporales > Streptomycetaceae > Embleya > Embleya sp. NPDC056575. The sequence continues at coordinate 45,263 of NZ_JBHTVA010000030.1, read as the reverse complement.
GACATCTTCACCCACAAGACGGCCGCCGCCCTCGCACAGGCGGCGGGCAGGATCGACGCCGACGCCGCGAGCAGCGCCGGCGCGGGTGCGGACGACGAGGGCAGCGGCCCGTACGAACTCACGCCGATCATGGCCCAGTTGCACGACGACAGCGGCAGTCTCACCGGGCCGGTCGTCAAGTACAGCCAGCACGTGGTGGTGCGCGTTCCCGCCGCACTCGACGCCGACCGGCTCGACGCGGCCCTGCACGCCTTGGTGGACCACCACGACGCGCTGCGCACCCGGGCCACCGAACCGGCACCGGGGCTCTGGCACACGGAGGTCCTGGCGCCCGGGGCGCTTTCCGGCGAGCGCCTGGTCATCGCCGTTCAGGGCCTCGAGGCGGGGGCGGACGCCGAAGACGTCCTCGGGTACACCGAGCGGCAGGCGGCCGCGGCCCGCGCCCGGCTCGACCCCGCCGGCGCCGTCATGGTTCAGGCGGTGCTGATCGGCGCGGGAGCCGACGCCGACACCGCCTGGCTGGTGCTCTGCGCCCACCACCTCGTCATCGACGGCGTCTCGTGGCGCATCCTGCTGCCCGACCTGGCGGCCGCCTACGAGGCGCTCACCGCCGGCCGCGCCCCGGCCCTCGACGCCGTCGGCACCTCGTACCGCAGCTGGTCGAAACTGCTCGCCGAGCAGGCCCGCACTCAGGTGCGTGGGCCCGAACTCGCCCTGTGGCAGGGCATCCTGGCCGGACCCGACCCGCTGGTCGGCACCCACCGGCTGAACCCCGCGACGGATGTGTACGGCACCCGGCGCACCCTCCGCCTCGAACTGGGCCCCGACGTCACCGGGCCACTGCTCACCGACGTCCCGGCGGCCTTCCACGCGGAGGTCAACGACGTCCTGCTGACCGGCCTCGCGCTCGCCGTCGCCGACTGGCGCCGGCGGCACGGCCACGCCCAGTACGCGCAGACCCTCATCGAGTTGGAGGGCCACGGCCGCGAGCAGCTCGGCGACGACCTCGACCTGTCCCGCACCGTCGGCTGGTTCACCAGCGCCTTCCCGGTGCGCCTCGACCCCGGCACGCTCGACTGGGACGAGGTGTGGACGGGCGGCCCCGCCCTGTCCACGGCCCTCAAGCGGATCAAGGAACAGCTGCGCGCGCTGCCCGACCGCGGCGTCGGCTACGGCCTGCTGCGCTACCTCAACCCGCACGCCGCCCGCGCCCTCGCCGGCCTGAACCGGCCGCAGATCGGCTTCAACTACATGGGGCGCTTCGACGCGCGGGACACCCGGTTGTGGGAACCCGTGGCCGGCAATGGCGTCGTCGGCACCGGCGCGCACCCGGGTATGCCGCTGCCGCACCTGCTCGACGTCACCCCGGCGACCGAGGACCGTCACGACGGACCGCACCTGATCGCCAACTGGGCCTGGGCGGGCCGCACCGTGGCCGAGGAGGACGCCCAGGACATCGCGCAGACCTGGTTCCGTGCCCTGGAACTGCTCGCCCGGCACGCCGGCGCGCCGGGTGCGGGCGGCCTCACCCCGTCCGACCTGCCGCTGGTGGAGCCGGCGCAGGACGAGATCGAGGAGTACGAGGCCGAGTTCGCGCGGACCGGCACGGTCCTCGTGGACGTCCTGCCGCTCACCCCGCTGCAACAGGGCATGCTCTTCCACGCCGACTACGACACCGCGGGCGCGACCGAGGTCGAGGACGACGCGGACGCGGACGCGGACGCGGTGGACGTCTACACCCTGCAGATCGTCGCGGACATCGAGGGTTACCTCGACCCCGCCATGCTGCGTGCCGCGGGCCAGGCGCTGCTCGATCGGCATCCGAATCTACGGGCCTCGTTCCGGGCCCGCGCCACCGGCGCACCCGTACAGCTCATCCCGAGGCACGCCGAACTGCCCTGGCGGGAAATCGACCTGACGGATCTTCCGGAGTCCGCGAGGGCCGCCGAACTGGACCGGATCGCCGACGTCGAGCGGGCCCGTCGCTTCGACCTCGCGACGCCGCCGCTGTTGCGCTTCACGCTGGTCACCCACGGCGAGGACCGGCACCGCTTCATCTGGACCAGCCACCACATCCTGGTCGACGGCTGGTCGATGCCGCTGCTCGTACGGGAGTTGTTCACGCTGTGCGCGACCGGCGCGGACGTCGCGCTGTCGGCCGACCCGGCCCCGTACCGCTCCTATCTCGCCTGGCTGACCGCGCAGGACCGGGAGGCGGCCAAGGCCGCCTGGCACGCGGTGCTCGCCGACGTGGCCGAACCCACCCTGCTCGTCCCGGGCGATCGCGACCACGCCCCGATGTTGCCCGACTCGGTACAGGCCGAGGTGCCCCGCGAGCTGACGGCCGCCCTGTCCGGGTGGGCGCGCGCACAGGGGCTGACCCTCAACATCGTGGTGCAGGGCTGCTGGGCGCTGCTGCTCGGGCGGCTCACCGGTCGCCAGGACGTCGTCTTCGGCGCCGTCACCTCCGGCCGCCCCGCCGAGGTCGCGGACGTCGAGTCGATGATCGGCATGTTCCTCACCACCGTGCCGGTACGCGCCCGGCTGCATCCCGGCGCCACCCTCACCGAACTGCTGCACGCCCTCCAGGATCAGCAGACCGCGCTGCTCCCGCACGAACACCTCGGCCTCGCCGAGATCCACAAGGCCGCCGGGCTCTCCGGTGAAGTCTTCGACACCGTGGTGCTCTTCGAGAACTTCCCGCTGGACGAGAACGGCCTCGACACCGGCGCCGACGGCCCGCGCGTGGTGCGCGCCGAGGCCAGGGACGCCCGCCACCATCCGCTGAGCATGGTGGTCTTCCCCGGCGACGCCCTGACGCTGCGCCTGGACTACGCGCCGGACCGGTTCACCCGGGACGACGTCGAGCGGACCGCGGTGATCTTCCGGCACCTGCTGCGCACGGTCGCGGAGCGGCCCGACCTGCCGCTCGCCCACATCGACGTGACCGCTCCGGCGACCGCGGCCGGCCCCGGTACGACCGGTGAGCTGGGCGGGCTGCTCGGCACATGGGATCCGTCGATCCCCGAGGAGAGCCTCGGCGTCGTCGAGCGGGTACGGGCGGTGGCCGCCCGCATCCCCGACGAGAGCGCCGTGTCGGACGGCACCACATCGCTCACCTATGGGGAGCTGGTCGCCGCGGCCGGTGGACTGTCCGTCCGGCTGGCTCGGGCGGGGGTGTCGGCGGGTTCGGTGGTGGCGATGTTCGCCGATCCCGGGGTGCCTTTCGTGGTGGGTGTGTTGGGTGTGCTGGGGGCGGGTGGCGCGTATCTGCCGCTCGATCCGGAGGCGCCCGCAGCCCGCAACACGTCCCTGCTCGGGGACAGCGGCGCCGGTCATCTGCTCGTGGGCGCGGGATACGAGACAGCGGCGGCCGAGCTTGCCGCCTCGACGACCACCGTCCCCGTCACGGTCGTCGACCTGGAGGGCGCGCCGATTCCCGGCGAGCTGCCGGTTTGCGTCGGGGGTGGGTCGGATCTGGCGTATGTGATGTTCACGTCGGGGTCCACCGGTCGTCCCAAGGGGGCGATGGTGCAGCGGTCGGGCATGCTCAACCATCTGTGGGCCAAGGTCGCCGATCTGGACCTGGCGGCCGGTGAGACGGTCGTGCAGAACGCGCCGCTGACGTTCGACGTGTCGGTGTGGCAGATGTTCGCGCCGTTGGTCGTCGGTGGTCGGGTCCGGGTGTGCGGCACCGACATGGCGGCCGACCCCACCGCCCTGTTCGCCCTGGCCCGCGACGAACGCGTCGCCGTCCTGGAGGTCGTTCCCTCCCTGCTGCGGGCGGCCCTGGACGCGTGGGATGTCGAGGATGCCGCTCCGGAACTACCGGATCTGCGTTGGCTGATGACCACGGGGGAGGCGCTGCCGGTCGATCTGTGCCGCCGCTGGCACGCTCGGCACCCGAAGATCCCGCTGATGAACGCGTACGGGCCCACGGAGTGCTCGGACGATGTGACGCATGCCGTGATCACCGCCTCCGACGTCCTCGGGTCGCGGGTGCCGATCGGTACGGCCGTGCGGAATACCCGCCTGTATGTGCTGGGTGACGAGCTGCGGCCGGTACCCGTCGGTGTTCCGGGCGAGTTGTATGTGGGCGGGGCCGGTGTGGGCCGCGGGTACCTGCACGATCCCGGCCGTACCGCGGCCACGTTCGTCGTCGATCCCTTCGCGGGTGCCGGTGCCCGGATGTACCGCACCGGTGACCGGGTCGTGCAACGCGTCGACGGGCAGCTGGAGTTCATCGAGCGCCGCGATCACCAGATCAAGATCCGCGGGCGGCGTGTGGAGACCGGTGAGATCGAGGCCGTCATCCGCTCCCTGGACACGGTCGCCGACGCTGCCGTCGCGGTGCTGCCCGACGCCTCGGGCAATCCCCGTCTGGTGGGTTATCTCACCGGGTCCGGCGTGGACGCCGCGATAGTGCGCGGGGAACTCGTGGAACTGTTGCCCGCGTACATGATCCCCGCCTCCTGGGTGGTCCTGGACGCGATGCCGCTCACCTCGAACGGCAAGCTCGACCGCAAGGCGTTGCCCTCGCCCACGGCGGCCGACCGGGACACCGCGCGTGGCCCGCGCAACGAGAACGAGCGGCTGCTGTGCGGCATCTTCGGCGAGGTCCTGGGCCTGGCCCACGTCGGCATCGACGACGACTTCTTCACCCTGGGCGGCGACAGCATCCGCTCGATCCAACTCGTCAGCCGCGCCCGCAAAGCCGGCCTCGCCCTCACCACCCGCGACATCTTCACCCACAAGACGGCCGCCGCCCTCGCACAGATCGCCGCCGCACACGAGCAGGACGGTCCCGAACGCGCCGCCGTCGAGCCCGAGGGCAGCCTGATTTCCCTCTCCGACGAGGAACTGGCCGATCTCGAATTCGAGTTGAATGAGGAATTGTCGTGACGACCGCTCCCGGAGCCGGGTCGAAGATCAGCGAAGTACTGCCGCTCTCACCGCTGCAACAGGGGCTGCTGTTCCTGTCCTCGTACGACCCGGCGGCACCCGACCTCTACACGCTCCAGTTCGTCGCGGACGTCGACGACCGGGACACGGACGACGGGCCCCGGCTCGCCGCCCGACTGCGCGCGGCCTCGGCGACGCTGCTGAGCCGACACTCGAACCTCAGAGCCTGCTTTCGTAATCGCAAAAGCGGCGAACCCGTGCAGATCGTGCTCAAGGAGAGTGAGGTCGAGCCGGACTGGCACTTCCGGGACCTGACGGGGCTGCCCGAGGCGGCGCGGGAGGCCGCGGCGCGGCGGCTCGCGCACGAGGACCGGCTGCGCCGGTTCGACCTGGCGCGTCCGCCGCTGATGCGGTTCACGCTGATCCGACTCGGTGAGCGGCGCCACCGGCTGCTGTGGTCGGTGCACCACATCCTCATGGACGGCTGGTCCTTCCCCCTCGCCGTCCACGAGTTGTTGCTCCTCGGCGCGCGGGGCGAGCGCGCGGCGCTGTCCGCGCCCGCACCGTACCGGTCCTTCCTGACCTGGCTGAACGACCGCGACCGGGACGCGGCGCGGGCGGCCTGGGCCGAGCTGCTCGCCGGCCTGGAGGGGCCCGTGCGGGTGCTTCCCGAAGCGGGCCGGGCACTCGAACCGCCCTCGCTCGTCGAGCACGTCCTGTCACCGGAGAGCACGGCGGCGCTCGCCGGGTGGGCACGCGGGCAGGGCCTGACCCTCAACAGCGTGGTGCAGGGCTGCTGGGCGCTGCTGGTCGGCCGGCTCACCGGTCGCCAGGACGTCGTCTTCGGCGTCGTGACCTCCGGCCGGCCCGCCGAGGTGCCGGACGTCGAGTCGATGATCGGGCTCTTCGCCAACACCCTGCCCGTGCGGGCCGACCTGCGCCCGGACCTGAGGGCGAGCGATCTGTTCCGGGCGCTGGCCCGGCAGCAGGTCGAGATGATGCCGCACGAGCACGTGCCGCTCGCCGAGGCGCAGGCGGCCTCCGGCATCCAGGGCGAACTCTTCGACACCGTGCTCGCGTTCCAGAACTATCCGCTGGACGGGGAGACCCTGCGCCGCGAGTTCGGCGGTGAGGTGAGCACGGCCGAGATGCACGCGGCCACCCACTACCCGCTGAGCCTGACGGTGTTCCCCGGCGAGCGCCTCGATCTGCGACTCGCCTACAAGGACTCGACGCCTGCGCACGGCGAGGCGACGGCCCGGGCCGACGCGACACGTGTCCTCGACCGGTTCGTCCGCATCCTCGAGGAGGTCGCGGACGAGCCGGACACGCTCCTCGCCCGCCTCGGCGCGCCGGACCCCGCCGAGCGGGCGCGCCTTCTCACCGAGTGGAGCGGCGCGTCGGCCGCTCCTCGCGAGCCCGCGCGCCGTACCACCATCCCGGCGCTGTTCGCCGCGCAGGCCGCACGCACCCCCGACGCCGTCGCGATCACCGCGCCCGGGACGGAGGGGCCCGGCGGCACCCTCACCTACCGGGAGTTGGATGCCCGCGCGAACCGGCTCGCCCACCTCATCGCGGCGCGGGGCGCGGGGCCGGAGACGTTCGTGGCCCTGGCGCTCCCGCGCGGTGCGGAGCTGATCGTCGCGGTCCTCGCCGTTCTCAAGGCCGGTGCGGCCTACCTGCCCCTGGAACCGGGCCACCCGGCGGACCGGATCACCTACGTGCTGCGCGACGCGCGGCCCGCGCTCCTGCTGACGTGCGCCGACGCGGGACTGCCGGAGTTGCCCGAGGCGCCTGCCGTGGAGCGCGTCGACCTCGGGGCCGAGGAGACCGCGGCCGCGCTCGCCGCCTGCCCGGACACGGAGCCGGGTGTCGACGCGGATCCGGAGTACCCGGCGTACGTCATCTACACGTCCGGTTCCACCGGCCGTCCCAAGGGCGTGGTGGTACCGCACCACAACGTGGTGCGACTGCTGGACTCCACCGACGACCGGTTCGAGTTCGGGCCCGACGACGTGTGGACCCTCTTCCACTCCATCGCCTTCGACTTCACGGTGTGGGAGCTGTGGGGCGCGCTGTTGCGCGGCGGGCGCCTGGTCGTCGTGCCGTACGACGTCTCGCGTTCCCCCGGCGCGTTTTTGGACCTGCTCGCCGCGGAGAGGGTCACCGTCCTCAACCAGACGCCGTCCGCGTTCTATCAGCTGATCCGCGCCGACTCCGAGCGTCCACGCGAACTCGCGCTGCGGCGCGTGGTGTTCGGCGGGGAGGCGCTCGACGTCGGCAAGCTCGCCGACTGGTACGCCCGGCACGCCCCCGACCTGCCGCTTCTGGTCAACATGTACGGGATCACCGAGACGACGGTGCACGTCAGCTACCAGGAGTTGACTGCCGCGACGGCGGCCGGCACCGGCGGCAGCGTGATCGGGCGCGGCATCGCGGACCTGCGGGTGTACGTGCTCGACGGCGCCCTCCAGCCCGTACCGGCGGGCGTGCCCGGCGAGCTGTACGTCGCCGGTCCCGGCCTCGCGCGCGGATATCTGGGGCGCCCCGACCTGACGGCGGCGCGCTTCGTGGCCTGCCCGTTCGAGCCCGCGGGCGCCCGCATGTACCGAAGCGGCGACCTGGGCCGATGGCGATCCGACGGCACCCTCGAATACCTGGGGCGCGCCGACGAGCAGGTGCAACTGCGCGGATTCCGGATCGAGCCGGGCGAGATCGCCACCGTGCTCGGCCGGCACCCGCGCGTCGCCGAGGCGGCCGTGGTCGCCCGCGAGGACCGGCCGGGCGACCAGCGCCTGGTCGCGTACGTGGTGCTGCGCGACGACGCGGGCGACGGCCCGGCGGCGGCCGAACCGGGCGCGGAACTGCGGGCGTTCGTCGGGGAGCGGCTGCCCGACTACATGGTCCCGGCGGCCGTGGTGCGGCTGGCCGCGCTGCCGCTGACCGCCAACGGCAAGCTGGACCGCCGGGCGCTGCCCGCACCCGAGTACGCCACGTCGGCGAGCGCCCCGCGCACCCGCGAGGAGGAACTGCTCTGCGGCGTCTTCGCCGAGGTGCTCGGGCTCGAACGCGTCGGCGTGGAGGACGACTTCTTCGCGCTCGGCGGCCACTCGCTGCTGGCGACGCGCATCGTCAACCGGGTCCGCGCCGAACTCGGCGCCGAACTGCGGATCCGGGACCTGTTCGAGGCCTCGACGCCGGCGCGCCTCGCCCAGCGGTTGCCCGGTGCGGAGCGCGGCAGGGCCCCGCTCGTCGCGGGCCCGCGTCCGGCGTCCCTGCCGCTTTCGTACGCGCAGCAGCGGCTGTGGTTCATCGAACGCCTCGGCGCGCCCGACGGGCTCTACAACATTCCGCTGGCGGTCCGGCTCTCGGGACCCCTGGACGTGCCCGCGCTCCAGGGGGCGCTGCGGGACGTCGTCGCACGCCACGAGGCGCTGCGCACCGTCTTCCCGGCGCGCGCCACGGCCGGGGCCGACGGTGCGGGCCCGGCCGAACAGCGGGTGCTCGCGGCGGCCGACGCCCTCGTTCCGATGCCGGTGAGCGAGACGACCGAGGATCGCCTGCCCGCCGCGCTCGCCGCCGAGGCGGCGCGCGGCTTCGACCTGGAGACCCGGATCCCGGTGCGGGCCACCCTGTTCGCGCTCGGCCCCGAAGAGCACGTACTGCTGCTGGTGGTGCACCACATCGCGGCCGACTGGTGGTCCCTCGCCCCGCTCACCCGTGACCTGACCGAGTGCTACCAGGCCCGGCGCACCGGCCGTGCGCCCGAACTGCCGCCGTTGCCGGTGCAGTACGCGGACTACGCCCTGTGGCAGCGGGAACTGCTCGGCGACGCGGACGATCCGCGCAGCGAACTGGCTCGCCAACTCGCGTACTGGACACAGGCGTTGGCCGGTCTCCCGGAGGAGCCGGCGCTGCCTTTCGACTTCGCGCGCGGCGCCCGGGCGGGCTTTCGCGGCGGCCACGTCCGCACCGCGGTGCCGCGGACGCTCGGCGACGACCTGTACCGGCTCGCGGCCGAGTGGGGCGTCAGCGTGTTCATGGTGCTGCACGCCGGGCTCGCGGCGCTGCTCACCCGGTTGGGCGCGGGCACCGACATCGCGCTCGGCAGTCCCGTGGCGGGCCGCACCGACGAGCGCCTCGACGACATGGTCGGGATGTTCGTGAACACGCTGGTGCTGCGCACCGACACCTCGGGCGACCCGAGCCTGCGGGAGTTGGTCGAGCGGGTCAAGGAGTGCGACCTGGCCGCCTATCGGCACCAGGACGTGCCCTTCGAGAAGCTGGTGGAGGTGCTCAACCCCGAGCGGTCGATGTCGCGGCACCCGCTGGTCCAGGTGATGCTCGGCTTCCAGCAGGCGGCACCGGGCCCGGACGCGAAGACCCTCGCGGACGCCGACACCGGGGCCTCGGTGACGCGGGAGCCCGTGCCGGGGGAGACCGCCAAGTGGGACCTGCTCTTCCAGCTCACCGAGGAGGCGGGGGACGCGGCCGGGCCGGGGTTGTCGTTGGCCGTCGAGTACGCCGCCGACCTCTTCGAGCCCGCGACGGCCCGCCGCGTCACCGACGCCTACCTGCGGCTTTTGGCCGCCGCGCTGGCCGAGCCCGGTCGGCCGTTGTCCCGCCTGGACATCGTCGACCCCCGGGAGCACGCCGAACTGCTCGCCCTCGGCACCCACCGCATCGGCACCCCGCACACCACGGTCACTGAGCTGGTGGCGGCCCGGGTCGCGGCCGCGCCGGACGCCGTGGCCCTGATCCACGCCGAGCCGGGTGCCCCGGAGCGGTTGGTCCGGGTCACGTACGCCGAACTGGACGCGGCGGCGAACCGTCTGGCCCACCTGCTGACCGCCCGCGGCACCCGCCGAGGCGACGTGGTCGCCCTGCTCCTGGAGCGCGGACCGGCCACCGTGATCACGGTGCTGGCGATCGCCCGGACGGGCGCGGCCTATCTGCCCCTGGACCCGTCGTACCCCGCCGAGCGGGTCCACGACATGCTGACCGACAGCGGTGCCCGCCTGCTGCTGACCCAGGAGTCCCTGGCGAGCCGGGCCGCCCCGGGCGCCGAGCGTGCCGGGGTCGAGGTGGTGCTCCTCGACGCCCCCGACACCGTCGCCGCGTCGGCCGCGCTGCCCGCCTCCCCGGGGCCCGCCGCGGTCGTCGAACCCGACGACCTGCTCTACGTCATATACACCTCCGGCTCCACCGGAAAGCCCAAGGGCGTCGCCGTCTCGCACCGGGCCGCCGTGCGTCTGGTCCGGGGGCTGCCGGAGTTGGCGCCGACCCCGGACGACACCTTCATGTGCTTCGCGGCGGTCGCCTTCGACGCGTCCACCTTCGAGATGTGGGCGCCGCTCACCCACGGCGCGCGGCTGGCGATCTGCCCGCCGGGGCCCGCCGACCCCGAGACCTTGGAGGCGTTCGTCGGCCGGACGGGGGTGACGATCGCCTTCCTCACCACCCAACTCGTCAACACCCTCGCCGACACCCGGCCCCGCGCCATGGCCGCCGTGCGGGCCCTGTTCACCGGCGGCGAGGCGCTGTCCCCGGACCACATCGAGCGGTTGCGGGCCGCGCTGCCGGACACCGTCGTCTTCAACGTGTACGGCCCGACGGAGGCCACCACGTTCGCCACCTGCCAGAACACCGCCCTGGTCGGCGGCGGGGCCACCGTCCCCATCGGGCTGCCGATCGGGGACACCCGCGCCTACGTCCTGGACGAGACGCTGGGACTGGTGCCGCGCGGTGTGGTCGGCGAGCTGTACCTGGCGGGCGAGGGCCTCGCCCGCGGGTACCTCAACCGGCCCGGTACGACCGCCGAGCGCTTCGTGGCCTGCCCGTTCGGGGCGCCGGGCGAGCGGATGTACCGGACGGGCGACCTGGTGCGCTGGGACCGGCACGACCGGATCGACTACGTCGGCCGCGCCGACCAGCAGGTGAAGATCCGCGGCTACCGCGTCGAACTCGGCGAGATCGAGCGTCATTTGACTGCTCATCAGGCGATCGCGCGAGCCGCCGTGCTGGCCCCCGCCGAACGCACGGGCCAGCGTCGCCTGGTCGCCTACGTGGTGCCGGCCCCCGGTTGCCCGAACCCGGAACCGGAGGAACTGCAACGGCACTTGGCGCGCTTTTTGCCCGGCTACATGGTGCCGGACAACTATCTCCCGCTGTCCGCGCTGCCGCTGAACGCCAACGGAAAGCTCGACGTCAAGTCCCTGCCCACCCCCGACCGACCCCGGGCCGGCGCCGACCGCGCGCCGCAGCGGCCCCGCACCGAGCGGGAAAGGTTGTTGTGCGCGGCGATCGAGGAGGTGCTCGGTGTCGACGACGTGGGTCCGAACGACGGGTTCTTCGCACTGGGCGGGGACAGTCTGAAGGTGATCAGGCTGGTCGACGGCGCCGCCCGCCTCGGGCTGCGGATCAGCCTCGGCGCGGTCTTCGAGCATCGCACCGTCGAGGCCCTGGCCGCGAGCGCGGTCACCGAGGGCGAGTCCGGCGACCCGCTGGGGCCCGTGTTGCCGATCCGCCCGACCGGCGGCAGGCCGCCGCTGTTCTGCGTACACGGCGGCCTGGGCTTCGCCATCCCGTTCACCGCGCTCGCCGAACACCTGGACCCGGAGCAGCCCGTCTACGGCCTCCAGGCGCGCGGCATCGCCGACCCGGGCCCGCTGCCCGAGCACATCGGGGAGGTCGCCGACGACTACCTGGCCCGGATCAGGGCCATCCAGCCGACCGGCCCGTACCACCTGCTCGGCTGGTCCTACGGCGGCGTCGTCGCCCACGAGATGGCCGTACGACTGCGGGCGGTGGGCGAGGAAGTGGCCTACCTGGCGAACCTGGACGCCTATCCCGACGACGCGCACGGCGCCTCACCGAGCGACGAGGAGTTCCTCGCCGATTTCCTGACGGAGGCCGGCGTCGACCCGGCGGCGTTCGACCGGCTCACCCCGCAGGGCGTCGCCGCGCACCTCGCCCGTTCCGGCGGCCCGCTCGCCGCGTTCGAGCAGGTCACCCTGGAGCGCCTGTTGCGCGTCATGCGCAACAACCTGGAGCTGTTCCGGAGCTTCACCCCCGGCCGCTTCGACGGTTGCCCCATGACGCTCTTCGTGGCGACCGGGGGCGGCGACAGGGGCACGCGGGACGAGCGCGCCCTCAAGCTCAAGAGCTGGGAGCCGCACGTCGGCCGGGCCATCGACACGTACGACGTGGACTGCACCCACCAACAGATGATGCGACCCGCCCCGGCGGCGGCCATCGGCCGGGCCGTCGAGCACACGCTCCGCGTCCTGGCGGCGGCCCGGGCCGCGGCCGAGCCCGCCTGATTCCCGACCCTCCGACCACCCGACGCACCCGACGCACCCGACGCACCCGACGCATTCGAGCACCATCCGAGATCTGGAGAACATCCATGGCCAACCCCTTTGACCGCGAAGACGGCCGGTTCCTCGTCCTCGTCAACGACGAGGGGCAGTACTCCCTGTGGCCGTCCTTCGCCGCCGTGCCCGACGGCTGGCGGGTGTCGCTCGCGGAGACCGACCGCGCCACGGCCGTGGCGCACATCGAGCGCGACTGGACGGACATGCGTCCGCTCAGCCTGCAGCGTCGGGCGGGATGACCGTGGCCTCGTCCGACCTGGCCATCCTCGCCGAAGGGCTGCAGAAGCAGTACCGCGGCCACACGGCACTGCACCGCGTCGATCTGGCGGTGCCGGCCGGCACCGTCCTGGGCGTACTCGGCCCCAACGGCGCCGGCAAGACGACCACCGTCCGCATCCTGGCCACCCTGGTCGAGCCGTCCGCCGGCCGCGCCGTCGTCGCCGGGCACGACGTGGTGCGCGAGGGCAAGGAGGTCCGGCGGCGCATCGGCCTGGCCGGACAGTACGCGGCCGTCGACGAGCTCCTCACCGGGCGCGAGAACATGGTCCTGCTGGCCAAGCTGCTGCGCTACGGGCGACGCGGTGCGGCCCTGCGCGCGGCCGAACTGCTCGAACGGTTCGAGCTGACCGACGCCGCCGACCGCACCGTGGGCACCTACTCGGGCGGCATGCGCCGCCGGCTCGACCTGGCGACCTGTGTCATCGGCGATCCGCAGGTGCTCTTCCTCGACGAGCCCAGCACGGGCCTGGACCCCACCAGCCGAAGCGTCCTGTGGGACGTGGTGCGCGACCTGGTCGCCAATGGTGTGACCATCCTGCTCACCACCCAGTATCTGGAAGAGGCGGACGCGCTCGCCGATCGCATCGCCGTCATCGACGCGGGCCGCGTCATCGCCGAGGACACCCCCGCGGCGCTCAAGCGCATGGTCGGCAGCGAGCGCCTGGAGGTGACCGTGGCCCGCCCGGAGAACCTGGCCGACGCGGTCGCCGCGCTCGCCACGCTCGGCAGCACCCAGGAACCGGTCGCCGACCCGGCCACCCTGCGGGTATCGGTGCACCTCGACCGGGGCGGCCTGGACGAGGTGGCGCGCGCCGCCGTCGCGCTGCGCGAAAAGGGCGTCGACACCGTCGACTTCGAAGTGTGCAAGCCCACGCTCGACGACGTGTTCTTCCAGCTCACGGGCACGGGAGAGAAGAAGGAGAGCCGGCGATGACATCGACGACCGACGCCGCGGTGTCGCCGACGGCGCTCGCCCCCGCGACCTCGCCCCCGGTGCCGCGATCCGCGGAGTCCAGGGGCGTGCTGCTCGGCTACCTCGGCGACACCCTCGCGCTGGCCGGACGCCATCTGATCCATCTGCGCCGCTCGCCCGGCCGGCTCGTGCTCGTGACGATGACGCCGCTGGTGATGCTCGTCGCCGTCGGCTACCTCTTTCGCAAGTCGATGAACGTCCCCGGCGGCGTCCCGTACGAGGACTTCATCCTGGCGGGCATCGCCGTCCAGGTCGGCCTGTCCGGCGTCGGCCCCACGGCCATCGGTGTCGCCCTCGATCTGCGGCACGGCCTGGTGGACCGGTTCCGCTCGTTGCCGATCGCACCGAGTTCGGTGCTCATCGGCCGCACCCTGGCCGACCTGTGCGTCGGCGCGGTCAGCCTGACGGCGGTGTCCCTGGTCGGCCTGGCCGTCGGCTGGCGGCCGCACGAGGGCGTGCTGCGCACCGCCGCCGGATTCGCCGTGCTGCTCGCCTTCATCTACACCATGCTGTGGCTCGGAATTCTGCTCGGCACCACCCAGAAGAATGTCGAGGCCATCGACGGCACGGGCGCGCTCGTGCTTGTCGTCTTCAGCTTTCTTTCCAATGCGTATGTCGGTGTGAACGGCCTGCCGGAATGGCTGCGCCCGGTGGCCCAATGGAACCCGGTCACCGCCGTCATCACCACCTGCCGCAGGCTGTGGGGCAACGACCCCTCGGGCGCGGCGGGCAGCGGGTTCGCCGCCGACCACCCGGGCGTGGTCGCCGCCATCACCCTGGCGACGATCCTGGTCATCGCGGTCGCCGGCAGTGTACGGGGCTTCGAAAAGGCCGTCGGAAGGTGACCGGCAACCGCCGTCAGTGAGCGGTCAGTTGAATGTCATCGGCCCGTCATCGAGGCTGACTAATTTTTGCCGTAAGGCAAATTCGAGAACCTGGGAAACGGAGAAAAAACATGACCACGGTCGTGCCCGAGCGCCTTACCCGCATCAGGGAAATCATCGCCGAGAACATCGATGTACACACCGAGTTCGCGGACAGCACGCTGTTCATCGACGAACTGGGCGCCGACTCCCTGAAACTCATCGACGTGCTCAGCGCCCTCGAGATGGAGTACTCCATCGTCATCGACATGGACGAACTCCCGAAGATGGTGAACGTGGAGACCACGTACCAGGTGACCGCCGCCGCCGCCGGTTGGTGAGCAGCGGGGGTTCCCGTCCCGGACCCCCCGACCACAGGCATCCCACTGCTTAAGGAGTCCGATGTCCACCGCACAGCCACCACCGACGCCCCCCGCCCGCGCACCGGCGGATCGCCGCCGGGCCGTTCTCACCGGCCTCGGCGCGATCTCCAGCATCGGCACGGGTGTCGAGGAGTTCACCGCGGCGCTGCGGGCCGGCCGCTCCGGCGCGGGGCCGATCACCCGCTTCGACACCGAGGGGTTCGGCCACAACACCGCATGCGAGGTCTCCGAGTTCGAGCCGGAGCGCTGGATCCGCAACGTACCCCTCGACGACATGGGCCGCGCCGGCCAGTTCGCCGTCGCCGCCGCCCGGATGGCCGTGGTGGACGCGGGACTCGGCGAGGAAGACCTGCGTGAGCGGCAGGCGCTCATCAGCATCGGCACCACCGACGGCGAGTCGCACGACATCGGCGTGCTCGTCGAGCAGGAACTGGCCGCCGGGGACCCGGAGGCCATGGACCCGGTCCTGTCCCGCCGCATCAACGCGGGCCGGCTGAGCACCGTGATCGCCCGCGAGCTGCGCATACCGAACGTGGAGGCCACCACCATCACGACGGCCTGCGCGGCGGGCAACTACTCGATCGGCTACGGCCTGGACGCGATCCGTTCCGGCGAGGTCGACATCGCGCTGTGCGGCGGAGCCGACGCGGTGTGCCGCAAGGCGTACCTCACCTTCAAGCGGTTCGGCGCGCTCACCCCGGACGTGGTACGGCCCTTCGACAAGAACCGGCAGGGCATCCTCACCAGCGAGGGTGCGGGCATCCTCGTCCTGGAGAGCCTGGAATCGGCGCTCGCGCGCGGCGCGCACATCTACGCCGAGGTGCTCGGCTACGGCCTCAGCTGCGACGCCAATCACGCCACCGCACCGGACCGCGTCGGCATCGCGCGCGGCATTCGCCTCGCCCTGGACGACGCCGGGGTCAAGAAGGAGGAGATCGACTTCATCTCCGCGCACGGCACCGGCACCAAGGCCAACGACCGCACGGAGTCGGCCGCCATCCTCGACGTGTACGGCGACGCGCCGCCGCGCACCGTGGCCCTGAAGTCGATGCTCGGCCACGCGATGGGAGCGGCGAGCGCCCTCGGCGCCATCGCCTGCAGCCTCGCCATCGAGCACGGTTTCATTCCGCCGACCATCCACCATCGGGAGACGGACCCGGCCTGCCCGCTCGACGTCGTGCCCAACCACGCCATCGACGCGGACGTGCGGCTCGTGCAGAACAACTCCAGCGCCTTCGCCGGCAACAACGCCATCCTGATTCTGGGGACGTACGGAGAGTGAGTCCCACATGAGTACCGCAGCAGTCACCCCGGCGGCCTCGCTGCCACCGGAGACGCTAGTCATCACCGGGTGGTCGGCCGTATCCCCGCACGGCGTGACCCGCCAAGCCTTCGCCGCGGGCGTGCGCGGCGGGGCGAAGACGGCCGTGAAGGCGGGCACGGCGCTCGGCACGCTGCCGTCGCCCAACGTCTGCACGGTCCCGGACTTCGACATCCCGGGCCTGCTCGGCCCGACGGGCACGGCCAAGATGGACCGGCTCACCGCGCTGGCCCTGGTCGCCTCCGACGGGCTGCTCCTGGACACCGAAGGCAACCGGGTGGTGCGGACCGACGAGGCCACCGGTGTGGTTCTCGGTATCTCCATGGGCAGCCTGGAGAACATGACGGACCTCCTGCGTCAGTCCTACACGAACGCGCTGCCCTTCCACGTCGACGCGGGCCGCATCCCCTTCGGCAGCCTCAACCACGCCGCGGGCGCCTGCGCGATCCGGCACGACCTCAAGGGCCCCAACACGACGGTCGCGGGCGGCCGGGTCAGCGGACTGCTCGCCCTCAACTACGCGCGGCGGCTGATGAGCCAGGGTCGTGCGACGAAGTACCTGGTGGGTTCGGTCGAGGAGTTCTCCGCCATCCACGCCTGGTTCGAGTACACCGCCCTCGCGGCCGGCGACCCCTCGCCGCTGCTCGGCGAGGGCTGCGGGCTCTTCCTGGTCGAGCACGCCGGCGCCGCCGAACGCCCCGCGCTGGCCGCGGTGTTGAGCATCGAGAGCGGCATCGACATCGACGACGACCCGCGGGCCGCGGTCACCGGCTGCGTGCGCCGCGCCCTGAACCGCGCGGGCGTCACCCCCGACGAGGTGTGGGCGGCCGTACCGTGCGCCGCCCCCACCGCCGCCGGCCGGGCCGAGTCGGAGGCACTGGCGGCGCTGGTGCCCGCCGACGCGCTGTCCCGGGTGCCGTCCATGGAGCTGCTCGGCGACACCAGCGCGGCCTCCGCCTCCTTCCAGATCCAGGCGGTGCTCGGGGTGGCCGAGGCCGACCCGACCTCGTCCGGTCGGATCGCGCTGGTGTCCGCCGTCGACCGGGACGGCGCGGTGGCCTGTGCCGTCCTGCGACTGCTGGGGGAGCACGCATGATCGCGCTCGTCAGCGGCGGGTCCCGGGGCATCGGCAAGGCCATCGTGCTGCGCCTGGCCCGGGACGGGTACGACGTCGCGTTCTGCTACCGCTCGAACGACGAGGCCGCCGAGGAACTGGCCAAGCAGGCAGCCGAGTTCGGTACTCGCGTCAGCGCCGCCCGGTGCGACGTGTCCGACGCGGCGGACGTGCGCGACTGGTACGCGCGGACCGAGCGCGAACTCGGCCCCGTCGACGTCGCCGTCACCTCGGCGGGCATCACCCGGGACCGGCCGGTGATCCTGATGCCCGAGGAGGACTGGGGCCGGGTTCTGCGGACCAATCTGGACGGCGTCTACCACGTGTGCCGCGCCGCCGCGTTCTCCATGAGCAAGCGCAGGAACGGCGCGATCGTCAACCTGTCCTCGGTGTCCGGGATCCACGGCAACATCGGGCAGGCCAACTACGCCGCCTCCAAGGCCGGGATCATCGGCTTCACCAAATCCCTCGCCAAGGAGTGCGGGCCGCGCGGTGTGCGCGCCAACGTGGTCGCCCCGGGCCTGATCGCGACCGACATGGTCGACGACATGTCCGAGGCCGCGGTGGAGCGGATGCTGGGGAACGTGGCGCTCGGCCGTGCCGGCCGCCCCGAGGAGGTGGCGGACCTGGTGTCCTTCCTGGTATCGGACCGGGCCGCGTACATCACGGGGTCGGTCTTCGAGATCCACGGTGGTGGCACCTTCTGATGGGGACCGCAACGCAGGGGGCCGGAGGCCTTCGGGACAGCTATGACGTGATCGTCGTCGGCAGCGGCATCGGCGGCCTGGTCACCGGCGGCTACCTGGCCGCCGACGGGCGCCGCGTGCTCATCCTCGAACAGCACGACGTGGCGGGCGGCAACGCGCACGCCTTCCGCCGGCGGCGCAAGTACGAGTTCGACGTCGGCATGCACTACCTCGGCGACTGTGGGCCCGACGGGCTCATCCCCACGATCCTGTCCGGCCTCGGCGTCCGCGACCGGGTGCGCTTTTTGCCCATGGACAACGAGCGCGGCTTCGACCGGGTCATGACGCCCACCGCGACCCTGGACGTGCCGGCCGGGTGGGACGCCTACGCCGACCGGCTCCGGCAGGCACTGCCCGAGGAGGCCGACCGCGTCGACCGGTTCATCGACCTGGCCACGGCGCTGGCCGCCGTGAACCGGGCCAGTCTGACGGGCGATTCGATGGCGCAGTTGTGCCGCAGGTTCCCGGAGGCGATGCGCTGGACCCGCCGTACGCTGGGCGAGGCCCTGGACCACTGCGGCCTGTCCGCCAAGGGGCGCACCCTGATCGCGGCCCAGGCCGGCAACTACGGCTCGATGCCCGACGGGGTCGGCTTCGCCGAGCACGTCAACATCACCGACCACTACCTGCGCGGCGCGTACTACCCCGAGGGCGGCGGCCAGGCCCTGGTGGCCGCGTTCGTCGAGGCGCTCGAGGCGTACGGCGGCGAACTGCGCACCCGGTGCGAGGCGCGCCGCATCCTGATCGAGAACGGGCGCGCCACCGGCGTCGAACTCACCGACGGGCAGCGCGTTTCGGCGCCGCTGATCATCTCCAACGCGGACTACCGGCGCACCGTCCTGGACCTGTGCGGCGGCGAGGCGAACTTCCCCGCCGGCGTCGTGGCACGGACCCGCGAGGCGACCATGCGCAACGCCATCGTCTCGGTGTACGTCGCGCTCGACACCGAGTTGCCGGCGCTGCACAACGCCAACATCTGGTGGCACGGCAGCGACGACATGGAGGGCGCGCACGCGGCGATGCTGGAGCGGTACGCGCGCGACGGGTCGATGGACACGGTGTCGCAACTCGCCCTGTTCTTCGCCTCCCTCAGGGACCCGGGGGCGCACGCCGTGTGCCCGCCCGGCCACAGCAACTTCCAGCTCATGATGAACTGCCCGTTCGGGTACGACTTCTGGGGGGTGCCGGGCGGACCGGTGGACGGCGAGCCGTACCGCCGCAACCCCACCTACCTCGCCCGCAAGCGGGAGTTGACCGAGGCGATGCTGGACACCGCCGAGAAGATCCTCGGACCGTTCCGCGGCCGCATCACACACGTGGAGACGGCGACTCCGCTGACCAACGAGCGCTACATCCGAGCCGGCGGCGGCACCCCGTACGGCATGGCCACCTGGGGCGGCACGGCCCGGCGGCCCGACGTGCGGACCGAGGTCGAGGGTTTGTACGTGGTCGGCCAGAACGTCCGCTACGGCAGCGGCATCGGCGGCGTGGCGACCTGCGGAATCGCCGCCGCCTCGCGCATCCTCGGCCGCGGGCTGTTCGCCGAGGCGTACACCGGTAAGGTGCTCGGCGACGCCTCCAGACTGCCCGACCGGGCACCGGACTGGGACCCACTGGCCGTCTCGCGCGGACAGGCGCGGCGGGGCGCGAAGGGCCTGGCCCGCATCGGCTGAGAGCCGGCCGGCCCGCGACCGATCACCTTCCCATCCCGACCGGGTCCTTTCGTCCCACCAGGAGCAGTGTTCCCATGAATCAGGTACCTTCCTTCGCCGTGGTCTCCGGCGCTCAGGTGGACCGCGTCCTCGGCGGGCGTGAGGAAGAGGTCGTCGCGACCATCGAGGCCGCCTACCGGCTGCACGGCGAGGGGCAGACGGTCAACCCCGACTCGTACTTCCTGCGTTTTCCCGACCGTCCGTCGTCGCGGATCATCGCGCTGCCCGCGTCGATCAAGGGCGACGTGGAAGTGCACGGCATCAAGTGGATCTCCAGCTTCCCGGAGAACGTGGCCGCCGGCATCCCGCGCGCCTCGGCCGTGCTCATCCTCAACGACGCCGAGACCGGCTACCCGTTCGCGTGCCTGGAGAGCTCCATCATCAGCGCGGCGCGCACCGCCGCGTCCGCGGCCCTCGCGGCGGCGCGGCTCGGCGAGGCGCGCGGGCAACGCCCCACGCGGGTGGGCTTCTTCGGAGTCGGCCTGATCGCCCGCTATGTGCACCGGTACCTCGCGGGCAGCGGCTTCGCCTTCGAGTCGATCGGCGTGCACGACCTGTCGGCCGAGTACGCCGAGGGCTTCGCGGGCTACCTGCGCCGGGCCGAGGGCGAGGACCGCGAGATCACCATCCACGACAAGGCCGAGGACCTGATCCGCTCCAGCGATCTGGTGGTCTTCGCCACCGTCGCGGGAGAGCCGCACGTGAGCGACCCGCGATGGTTCGCGCACAACCCGCTGGTGCTGCACGTCTCCCTGCGGGACCTGTCCCCCGAGATCGTCCTGGACTCGTGGAACATCGTCGACGACATCGAGCACTGCATGAAGGCGAACACCTCGCCGCATCTGGCCGAACAGCTGGTCGGCAACCGCGAGTTCGTCGCCGGCACCCTGTACGACGTGCTCACCGGGGCGATCACCCCGCCGGCCGACCGGCCGGTGGTCTTCTCACCGTTCGGCCTGGGCGTCCTCGACATGGCCGTCGCGAAGTACGTGTACGACCGCGTGCGCGAGACGGATGCGCTGCACACCGTCCCGGACTTCTTCCACGAGCTCAAGCGCTACGGCTGACACCGTGCCGGGCCGGCTGTGAGCGTGCCGCGACGGGGCAGTCCCCGGCGGTCGCTGACAGCCGGCTGACGGCGCGCTGACCGAACGAACAACCGGCCCCGGAGCACCTTGCCGCGTCCTCGACGCCCACACAGAATCTGCCGCATGAGATCCTTTTCCAGCCTTGAGGAATTCGCCGGCGCGGCCGGCGAACACCTCGGCTACAGCGAATGGCTCGAAGTCACCCAGGGAAGCGTCGACCAATTCGCCGGTGCGACCGGCGACCTCCAGTGGATTCACGTGGATCCCGAGCGGGCGGCGACCGGACCGTTCGGCGGGACCATCGTCCACGGCTATATGACACTCGCGCTGCTGCCCGCGATGATGCGGGCCATCTTCGCGATCGAAAAGGTGGAGCTGGGCGTCAACTTCGGCCTGGACAAGGTGCGTTTCCCCCGCCCCGTGCCGGTCGGGGCCCGGGTTCGCGGCGGCGCCAGACTCACCACCGTGCGCGAAACGCCCTCGGGTCACCTGACCGCGGTGCGCATGACGGTGGAGGTCGAGGGCCGGCGGCAGGCGGCCTGCGTGGCGGATACCCTGTCGCTCTTCGTCGCCCCCGGGACGCCTCTGGCCGCGCCCTGACGGAGGTAGGGGAAGCACCCCCCTCCGCCGTCCAAGAGGGGAGTAAATACTACCGATTTCCGCGCCCGAGCTCCGCCACAATAGCGACACGGCCACTGTGGCCGGGACACTGCGAATGGCAAGAGGAGTGCATACATGGACGGCACGACGCAGCCCGGGGAAAGCCCGTCGTCGGGCGAGATCAAAGGGTTCTCCGTCCCTGCCGGGTTCGTCGGTCTGCGGCGGGCGTTGGTGCTGTGCTGGATGTCGATCGCGGCCCTCGGCCGCTCCCTTGCCGTCTCCTGCGCGATCACTCTGGTGGGTCCGGGCCTCGGCATGGTGCCGCGCGCCATGGAGGGCGTACGCGGGCTGAGCAACCGCCAACGCGTGCTGGCCGCGCGCTGGTCCGGCGTGCGGATCCCGACCCCGTCCGGCCGGCAGCCGCCGGTGCCTGCGGGCTCCTGGGGATTCGTCGCCCGCTACCGCTGGATCATGAACGACCCGCAGCTGCGGCGGGAGTTCGTCTGGGTGTTCGCCGATCCCGTCGCCGGCGCCTTCCTGGCCTTCTTCCCGATCGCCCTGCTCCTCGCCGGCGTGTGGGGCATCTTCCTCGCCTTCTTCGGCGTCTCGCTCTCCGAGGAGTGGGACGGCCTGTGGTTCTACTTCATTCCGGTCGGGGGACCGGCCACCGCGGTGCTCGCGGGCATCCTCGGCGTCCTGCACCTGCCGCTGGCCCTGTGGGTGGCGCCCCGCGCCGTCCGCAAGCACGCCCTGTACACCCACGCGATGCTCGCCCCGAGCGAGAACGAGATGATGGCCGGTCGCATCGAGTACCTGGCCACGACCCGTGCGGACGCGGCGGACACGCAGATGGCCGAGATCCGCCGGATCGAGCGTGACCTGCACGACGGCGCCCAGGCACGCCTGGTGGCGATGGGCATGAACCTGGACGCCGCGGAACGCCTCCTGGAGACCAACCCCGAGGCCGTGCGAGCCCTGCTGATCGAGGCACGCCAGTCCTCGGCCAAGGCGTTGCAGGAACTGCGCAATCTGGTGCGCGGCATCCACCCGCCGGTTCTCGCCGACCGCGGACTCGTCGACGCGGTGCGGTCCTTGGCCATGGTCTGCCCGGTCCCCACAGAGGTCACCGTCGACCTTCCGGGCCGCCCCGAGATGCCGATCGAGTCGGCCGCGTACTTCGCGATCTCGGAGATCCTCACCAATGTCGCCAAGCACTCGAACGCGGACCGGGCCTGGATCGACGTCCGTTACGATCACGGAATGCTGCGCGTCACCATCACCGACACCGGACACGGCGGCGCGGACGCCGCCCGTGGCACCGGCCTGCGAGGCGTCGAGCGACGCCTTGCGACTTTCGACGGTGTACTGGCCGTGAACAGCCCCGTCAACGGCCCGACGATGGTGACGATGGAGCTTCCGTGCGAATTGTCCTCGCCGAAGACCACTTCCTCCTTCGGGACGGGCTGATCCGCCTCCTGGAGGCACACGGCCACGAGATCGTGGCCGCGGTGGAAAACGGAGCGGACCTGCTGGAGTCGCTCACCGAGGAGCGACCGGACGTCGCGATCGTCGACGTCCGGCTGCCGCCGAACTTCACCGACGAGGGCCTGCGCGCGGTCCTCGCCGCCCGGCGCGAGATGCCCGACCTGCCCGTGCTGCTCCTCTCCCAGTACGTCGAGCCGCTGTACGCGCGCGAGTTGCTGAGCAGCGGCGGCAACGGGATCGGCTACATCCTCAAGGGCCGGGTGACCAACGGAGCGCAGTTCCTGGACTCCATCCGACGGGTGGCCGAGGGCGGCACGGTGATGGACCCCGACGTGATCTCCCAGCTCCTGGTGCGCAAGGAGCGCGACGAGAGCATGAGCACCCTGTCCGGCCGCGAACGCGAGGTCTTGGTGTGGGTGGCCCAGGGCCGCTCCAACGCGGGCATCGCCCAGTCCCTCTTCATCTCGGAGAAGGCCGTCGCCAAGCACATAAGCAGCATCTTCACCAAGCTGGGCCTACTACCGGCCGACGGCGACAACCGCCGCGTGCTGGCGGTCCTCGCATACCTGGACCAGTGACCCCACACGAAAACCCCGGCCGAAGCCGGGGTTTCTTGCCTGGTCAGGCTGTGTGCCCCCAGCAGGATTTGAACCTGCGACACCCGCTTTAGGAGGACTGCGGACGGGGTGGCCCAGGCTTTCCACCTGCGCACATGCCTCGCAGGCGGTGCCCTGTGATCCCTGGATTCCCGGTTTTCGACTGGGTTTCGTCCCACGAGCCGTCCCACGGTGTTGCGCTCCGGTGGTGGTGTCGGGACCGCACAGGGGTGGCGCTTGGTGACGGTCGAGCCGGGAACGACCAGGGCGCTCCGGCTGCGCTTTCGTGCTCGAACCGGCGATGGCCGGGCGGCCCGGCGGCCTAGTGTCCCGTCATGGAATGGACGACGCTGATCAGCACACTCGCCGGGGCCCTGATCGGCATCTCGGCAACCGTGGTGACGGAACGATCGAGGTCTCGCCGTGAGCGCCTGGCCGACGACCTGACGGTGCGGCGAGGTGCCTACGCCGACTACCTGGCCGCCCTATCCCGAACGCGGGTCGACATACGAGCCGCGGCACGCGACGCCGCCACACCGCCGAACGTGAGAGCCGAGAAGGCGGTGGCGGCCTTCTACGACAGCGGCGTGTACGACCGGCGCTACCAGGTCGCCGTGGTCGCCCCGATGGCGGTCGTGGAGGCCTCGGACCGGATGTTCCGGGCGTTGCGCGCCCTCCGTGACCGCGTCGTCGACGGGGCACTACGGGTCGACTCGGCCTACCGCGACCAGGCGAACGCGACCGAGGACGCCCTTGCCGAACTGCTCAGGCTCATTCGGCTGGACCTCGGCACCGACTGACACGCCGTCGATCCTCACGCGTTCGCGGCGGCGACTTTGGGATGCGCGGCGAACCTCGGTGAACGCTTCCGTCCCTTGCTACCCGGAGGCCGCTCCGGGGGCGGAAGCGCCGCGATCCAACCGTGCTCTTCGAGGTCACCCAAGGCGTCGGAGACGTCTTCCATCTCCTTCGCCCAGCGTCGCCCCTTCACTGCCTGCCACGCGTCCCGAGCGGAGAAGTCGGCCGTTGGCTCGGGTCGGCCGCGCAACCAGGCCAGCAGGTCGCGCAGTGGGGTGAGGCGGGTCTCGCTGTCGGCGCCCATCAGGTCGAACACGGCCTTGGCGTGGGCGATCAGGTACGGGGCCAGCGCCAGGACGTCGGCCATGCGGTCGCGGGTGATGAGGGTCGACGACGGAGCCTCGTAGACGGTGAGGCAGGCGGCGATGCGGATGAGTTGGCCGCGGAACTTGCCCGCCCAGTCGGCGACGGTGTGCAGGTCGCCGCCGGGCTTTCGACGGCTCGCGAAGTCGTTGTAGAAGTCGGCGAAGAGGGCACGGGCGCCTTCGTCGAGTTCGAGGGTGAGGACCTGGTCGTCGCGCCAGACGCGTTCGACGATTGCGCGGATGCGTCGGCTGTACGCGGCGGCGATCTCGGGTGGCACGGCAGGGGAGTCGAACGTGTCGTCCGTGGTCGGCGCGGGACGGGCGTACAGGAAGCGGCCGAGGAGGCCGTTCTCGCGGAACTCCGGATTCTTCGTCTCGATGCCGGCCAGGACACCGGGCTGGAGGAGCAGGCCGATGGCGATGAACGTGCGGTCCATGCGCGCCGACGCCCGACCGGTTCGGTCGATCGTGTAGGGGCTGCCGGTGTAGGCCTCCAGCAAGAGGTCCGTATTGGCCTGGCCCTTGTTGCCGTACATCCCGGCGGCGACCTTGAGCAGCCCGGCCTCCGACGCGAGTGTGCCGATGCGGCCGCCGTTCTCCGCCATGCGCATGCTGATCGCTTCGAGGGTGGCGTCCCGGATGAGCAGCCGCGGGGGAGCAGGAGTCTCGCCCAGCTCGAGCAGCTTCATGCGCGCGGACTCGGCATCCGCGAGCGCGTCCTCGGGACGGTCCGCGTTGACCGCCTTCTGCTCGGCCTTCGCCATTCGTCCCTGTGTGATCCGGATCTCCTGGGCGGTCGCCTCCAGATCGGGCATGGCGGCCTCGATCAGCTCGGTCTCGATCCGACGCAGCGGGGCCGCGGCGGCGTTGAGCGCAGGCGTCTTCTTGTCGGACGAGTCGGCGAGAGCCGCGAGGTAGAGCGCGAGCGACTCGTGCCAATCGGGCTTGACGCGCACCTGTCGACGTCCCCCGGTGGCGGTCGAGATCGTCGCCAGCGCCGCGAACGCCACCAGGTCCGGCGGCACTTGGAGCGAGGCGGCTGTAGCATCGACGAATTCCGCGAGTTCGCCCAGGCGTTGTGTCGGAAAGGGCGGCAGGGGCCGGACGTCGACCGGGATCGGCTCGTCCCACTCGTCGTCGATCCGAGTCCCGGAATCCCCAGAAACGTGAGCCGATCCCGAATCCTGGGATCGCGGAGGCATTGTGGGAATTGTGGGACGCGGATCGGCGTCCACGAGATCGTCGAACCCGAGCCCGGCGGCAAGGTGATCGGTGACGTCCTTGCCGGTCGCCGGTTCCTTCACCACTACCGGAATTCCGGCGCGACGCAGGGAATCCGCGACCTGGCCGGCATGCCGGCGGCCCGGCTCGTCCCGATCGGCGATGACGACGACCTGGCTGGCGCCGCGCAGCGCTTGGCTGTACTCGTCCCGCCATTTCCCGGCGCCACCCGGGCTGCAGGTGGCCACGGTGCTGAGAGCGGTCAGGCTGTCGACGTCCTTCTCGCCCTCGACCACGAGGACGGTGCCAGCTGCGGCGGCCTCCTGGAGGACGGCGGGCAGCCGATAGAGGACCTGGCGGATGCCCCTGGCGCCGTAAGCGCCGCCCGGCCGGGCCCGCAGGAAGTCCTTGGCATGGCCGTTCTTGCCGGGCTCCCAACGCTCCACGAGAAAGAGCACCTCGCCGTGCTCGTCGCAGTACGGGTATTCCGCGACCTTGCGCCGCCGCGTGCCGCGCGGATTCCGACCTGGTTCGTCGTACAGATCTGCGAGTGTCATTCCGAGGGCATCGACCACGGCCTCGGCCGAGCAGCCTGCGTGGCAGTAGAGCACGGCGGCTGTTCCGTCACTGCCGCGAGAAACGGACAGCGAAGGATTGTTGTCGTCGTGGGCGGGGCACTGCCAGTTCGGCCCGCTATGGCGTTGCCCGCGATTCCGGAGTGCGGCCGTGATCCGGTCGAACGCGGAATACGAGGGTTGTGGCATGGGGATGGCCCCGGGCACGAAGCCCGGGGCCACGGTTGTGTCGCTCACCGGCATCTCATCCGATCGTGCGGTTCGGTAGGGGGCTTTCACGCGGTTGCAGCCGTTCCGACCGGCCGCTCGGGTTCGGTCGGGACGGCGGATCGCACGGACTACCGGTTCGGTTCGACGTCGCCGTGGTGCCGGTCGGCAAGCAGTGGGCGGTGGACGTCGCGGTGGACCAGGTCGACGAGGGCGCCGTAGTCGGTCAGCACCTCGGCGATCCGACAGGCCAGTGCGACCGAGCGGTGCCGGCCACCGACGCAGCCGGTCGCGACCGTGATCGGCCCGGCGCCCAGCCCGAGGCGGAGGTCTGCGGCGAGGTCGGCCGCGGACCGGGCGACCCGGTCGATTCCGGGGGTGGCGAGGACGTGGTCGTACACCGCCCGGTCGAGGCCGGTCAGCTCGCGCATCGCCGGGTCGGCGTGCGGGTTGCGGAACCTGCGGCGCAGGTCGTAGGTCAGGTCGGCGGTCGGGGCCGGTCCGTGGCCGTAGCCGAACGAGACGATCCGTACGTCCGGTTCGTCCTCGACCGTACCGGGGCCGCGGGACGGCACCGGGTTCGTGGCCGAGGCGGCGCCGGCGTCGGGCGTGGGAATCGTTGTGGTTCGGGTCCGCAGTTCCTCCTGGGCCGTGAGGAGGATCCGGGTGTGGTCGAACGCCAGGTCCGGCAGGGCGTCGAGCGGCCACCAGCGGGCGTCCCGGGCGTCGTCCCCCGCCCTGGCGACAGTGCCGGAAGGAACCACGGCGAGATACGCGGTGGTGACGAACAACCCGCGCGGGTCCCGACCGGGCTCGCCCCAGACGCCGATCTCGCGCAGGTCTCCGGTCGCGACCCGTACCCCGGTCTCCTCGGCCAGTTCGCGCACGGCGGCCGCGAGGTTCGTTTCGCCCTCGTCGACCCAGCCGCCCGGCAGGGCCCAGGCGCCCTTGAACGGTGGCCAGTCCCGCTCGATCAGCAACACGTGGTCGTCGTCGCGGACGCACACCACGTCGGCGGTGTAGGTGGTTGTGTCGTCATCGGCCATGATGGTGGTCCCTGTCTCGTGTGATGCGGGTAGGGGCCCGGGGCGACCGACGTCTTGTCGGATGGGCGGTCGCCCCGGGGTGCAGCGTTGCCGTAGTGGCCGGCTCCTATCGGGTGGCTGGTCAGCCCTGGTAGCCGAGATCGGCCGGGTCGGCACCCGCGCGCAGCCCGTCGAGCAGGCGCCGGTACTTCGCGATTTCCTCGCCGTACCTCCCGGCAGCGGTGTAGGCCTGCTCGCGGTACTCGGTGGCGATGCGAGGGTTCGCGGCCTGTCGGTTCGCGGCGAGCATCTGGCGCTCGGACGAACGCAGTGACGCGGCCAGGCCGTCGATCTCGGCCCGACGCCGGTCCTCGGTCCAGACGATGCGGTGCATGACGATCTCCTGTCTCGTGTGATGCGGGTAGGGGCTCGGGGCGATCGACGTCTTGTCGGATGGGCGGTCGTCCCGAGGCAGCGCTAGAGGACGCGGGCGATGCCGAACAGCACTGCGGTGACGGCAAGTTGGAACAGCGCCGCGCGAATTAGCGAATACTTGCGGGTCGCGATCTCGGACAGCTCGGTCAACTCCCGGGTCAGCGCCCGGGGCCGCTCCGCTGCGTCGACCACGCGGAGCACCAGGTCCATCTCGGCGTCGCGGCCCGCACGCACGGACAGCGCGCCGCGCGGGACCAGGACGAGCGCCAGGAGCACGGCGGTCGTCCCGAGGGAGACCACCGTGGCGACGGAGAGCAGGCTCTGGTCGACGTCGCTTCCGGACGCGGCGGCGAGGCCGGCGGCGGCGAGCAGGATCGAGGCCTTCTGGTCGGCCGCGCGGAGGTTGCCGGTCGTCTCGGCGATGCGGCGGTGTAACGCGGCGATCGGCACCGGGTCAGCGTCGGCGCCCGGGGCGTGGACGGTGGGGTCGGACATGGTCGTCTCCAGGTGTCGGATGTCGGATGTCAGAGGTGTCAGCCCGCCCGCTTTCCCCCGCGCATGCGTGTGAGGGGTGTCAGACGGTTTTTGACTGTCAGAGGTGTCAGGGCACTTCGACCAGGGCGGATGCGTCCTGCCACCGGTCGGTCCAGCGGTACGTGCCGGTCTCCGGACGATCCAGCCGCCCGGCCTCGACCAACTTCGCCAACTCGCCCTGGAGCCAGGGCCGCTTGCGGTCGATGGCGGTCAGCGTGGCCGCCAGGTCGTTCGGCGCGAATGCCTCCCGGCCCTCGATCCGCAGCCGCTCGATGACCCCTTCGAGCGCGGCGCGGGCCTGGGCCGGCGTCGGCTTGAACGGGTTCGTCTCGGCGAACGCCGTCGCCGGACGGCCGGTCGTCGGGATCTCCTGGTCGATGTCGACGTCGCCCAGGTCCTCGGCGTCGCTGTCGACCGGGGGCTCGAACGCGACCGGCGCGTCCATCGCGTCGTCGGTCTCGTTCACGTTCTCCTCCGAACCGGCCGCGTCGGAACGCGCGTCGGCCACGGCCTCCTTGAGCGAGATGGGGTTGCCGCGATTGGCGAACGCGGCACCGGCCGCCTTGACGGTGACCGGATCGGAGACGGCGCGCAGGGCCTTGTGGACCGCGATGACCTTGCGCAACTTCTCCGGGTCGGACATGTACGAGCGGACCGGCGTCGCCCACAGCCCACGGGGCACACCCGGCGCGACCAGATAGTGCATGCCGGGCTGTGTGTTGCCCCAGCGGACCGGGTCCCCGCCCGCCTCGGTGACCTCGTCCGGCGTGACGTACGAGGCGTCGATGTCCTCGCCCTGGCCGTGGATGAGGCCGCCGGGAAACTGGCCGCGGCTCTTGCGCGGGATCACGGTGTGGTCGAAGACCTGCGCGCTGGCGCCGAGCGAGACGCCCGCCGAACGCGCCTCCTGCCCCGCGATCACCCAGGCCTTGTTGCCCGCGAGAACCCGGGACGCCTCTTCGATGTGCACGTACAGGAACGGCATGCCGTACCGGTCGTAGACCTCGGGCACCCACTGCTTGTAGCCCCAGCGGCCGAGCCGGTCGGCCCGCGCGGTGATCACATCGGGCAAGGCGTTGATCAGCGCACGGGTACGGGCCACCCCGATGGCCACCCACTCGAACGCGTCGGCGATGTCCTGGAGAGTCTGCGAGCCCTTGCCCGGGTCGCCCATCCACATCGCCACCCGACGCCGCGTGGCGATCTCCGCGACGATGTCGATCATCGACTCGCCCTTGCCCGCACCCGTCATCCCGGAGAACAGCAGGTGCGTGACCGGCCGCGGCGGCCGGCCCTTCCCGCCCGGATCGCCCGGCAGCCAGAACTCGGCCGGTCGGCCGTCGTCGTAGATGCCGTGCCGGATCGGTTCCGAGATGCACGCCCCGGGGCGGGACGGGCCGGGCCAGGGGATCGGCTCCTTCAGCAGGTCCCTGACCACGATGGACAGGTGCGCGCGGTCGCTCCGCTCCGGGTCCTCCCGCACGGTGACCCCGCGCTCGTGGATCCCCAGTGCTCCGGCCAGGTGCTTGCGCGAGCTCTGCACGTCGTCCACCGTCAACTCGCCCGGGGGCAACTCCAGCGTGGCCGTGAGCTTTTGCCCCTCGATTACCGGGTCGAGAACCTTGGTGCCCTTGAGCCGGGCCACCTTGTCGAACAGGTCCGATCCGGCACCGGCGGGCAGGGCCTTGGTCTCGCCGCCGTTCCGCGTGAGCTTGCGGATGTTCCACGACAACGCGGTTCCGATGCCCAGGATCGCCCAGGCCGACAACGCGCCCGGCGACATCGGGTCCACCGTCGCCGACAACGGCATCGCGCCGGTGGCCAGCGCGGTGGTCGCGGTCGCGTGCCACCGCCACAACGGCGCACTGTCCGGCGCCACCTTCGCCGTGCCTGCGGTGAGCGCGGCGGAGGCGAGGGTGGCGGCCATCACCGGGCCGGGCTGGTCGACCCACGCGGTGTGGGTGACGTTCGCCGCCCCGAACGTCGCCCCCGCCAGGAGCCAGGGCGGGGTGAACGGCATCAGCCGGGCGACGATCGCCCCGGCGGCCTGTGTCGCGGCCTTCGCCGCAGGACCGGTCGCCATGTCAGTTCCCCTCGAACCCGAACGCGCGGGCGGACTTCTTCTTGGTCGGGTTCATCTCCAGCTCGTACTGCCTCTCGAAGCTCCGCCACGCGCGGACCATCGACGCCGCCGCGTGCTGCGACGCGTCGGCCGCCGTACGGACGTGACCGGCGATCAACCGGGCCCGCTTGTGGGAGGGGCTGAACCCGCTCCCGGCCGGCGGGTCCGGTACCTCCTTCAGGAACGCCTGCAACTCCTCGGCGCTCACGTTCAGTTCGATCGCCAGCAGTCGGAACGCCTTCCGCGCCCGGTCGCAGTACTCGCGCAGCGCGACATCGGTGATCAGCTCGGTGTCCCCGAGGATCGGATTGGACATGAACGGCCCCCAGGCTCGTGTGGATCGGATCGACGGATCGCAGGCCGTGGCCCGCTCCGTCCGGTCCCGACCGTGCAGGCCGGGACCGGACGGAGCCCGGTCAGGACTTCGAGAACGGATCGATCGGCGGGACGAACGGCCCCAGACGCAGCACCCCGGACACGCCCGGCGCCACCGGAGCGGCCGGCACCGGCGGGGCCTCCGGTCCACCCGGGCCCGCGTCGTCCTGGTCGGGTACCGCGGTGAGCATCGCCACCCGGCGGACGGCGTCCAACGCCGAGTACAGGGTCGAGTGCGCGTCCTCCAGGTTCGCGACGAACGCGGGGCCGACCTGCAGCAGATCGGCCTGGAGCGCGTGGTGCTCCAGCAGGGCGTGTGCGTACGCGACGCCTTCGATCGCCCGCAGGAGCTGCGACTGGAGCGTTCCGGGCGAGGTCACGGTCACCGACCCGTCCACGCGGACGCAGCGAGCCGCGTCCGTCACCGCCCATGCGAGCAACGCCTGCATCTCGCCGACCGTGCACGTCGACCAGGACGACGAACCGCGGCGTCCCCACCAGGACTTGATACGACGGAACATGTCGATCCCCCTTTCACGCCGCGCCGGAGGCGGCAGCATCGGAGTCCGCGTGCGGCAGGCGCTCGGCCACCGTCTCGCCGCCCCGGATCGTCCACCGGTCGTCCGCCGCCCGCGCGTCGGCCAGGCACTCGCGCCGCACCGGGCAGCGGGCGCAGATCGCCAACGCCTGCCGCACCCGCGCGGGCCTCACATCAGCGGGATAGGCCACGTTCCCCGAGCCGTAGGCGACGTCGTCCACGAACAGTTCGGGGTCGGAGCCACGACAGGCCGCGTCGATCTGCCACGTCCCCGACGCCACCGACACCCACGTGTTCACGATCACCACGCGCGACCGCATCGGCGTGCTCTTCATCGCGTCGCCTCCTCGCTCGTCTCCGGAACGACGGACAAGCCGGTGGGAACGACGACGCCTGCCTCGGCCAGCCGCCCGTACGCCTCGTTCAGCGCGGCCTTGGCGTCGTCGAACCGAACCCTCAGGAACGTCTGGGCCTCCCGATACGACATCCGCGTCCCCTTCCGGGTCAGCTCGGCCAGCAACTCATCCACCAGGTCCTCGTGCGCACGTCTCCCGACCGGATCC
Organism: Embleya sp. NPDC056575; assembly: GCF_042793325.1. NCBI lineage: Bacteria > Bacillati > Actinomycetota > Actinomycetes > Kitasatosporales > Streptomycetaceae > Embleya > Embleya sp. NPDC056575. Next base: position 13,067 of record NZ_JBHTVA010000030.1, on the reverse strand, counting down.
GCCGCCCGCTTCCCGGACGACTTCCGCGATGGCTGCGCGGCCCGCTTCCGCACCGCTTCCCGACGAGCCGGAACAGTCGCTTCCCGAACCGCCGCCGGAGTGCTTCCCGTACCGGCCTCCGCGTCGGCGCCGAGCCGCTTCCCGTCCAGGTCGAAGGCGGTTTCCTCGTTCCCGGGAAGCACGTCGTCGTCGCGGTCCGGAAGCGGCGCATCGGCGGGATCGGACGCCACGTGCGCGCCCGCGTGGATCAGGACATGGACGCGCCACAGGATCAGCGGCGCGAGCGCACTCACCGCGACCACCACCGCGACCGGGGGATGCCCCACCGGCAACAGGTGCGAGATCGAGTTCGCCACGATCATCACGAGCACCGCGGGGAACACCTCGCGCCGAGCCCGGAACGAGGCGACCACATACGCGTCGATGCACACCGGCGCCGCGTACGACCAGGCCCCGAACCCCAACGCGACGAACAACGCGAACTCGCCCGACGCCGTCAGGCAGATCGCCGCCACCAGCGCCACCCACGGCAGCGCCCTCGTGACGAACGAGCCCCGGCGACCCCTGGCCACCATCTCGGCCTCGAACGCCGCACGATCGGCCGCCAGGCGCTCGTTCAACCCGGTCAGGCGCGACCGCTCCATACCGATCTCCCGGGCCGCGAGAGCAGCGACGCACCTGGCCTGTTCCCGCTCGTCCTCGACCAGGCGCTCGGCCTCGGCCCGCGCGTCCTGGACCAAGCGCTCCGCCTCGGCCTCGGCGGCGGCCCGCGCGCGTGCCAGCAACTCGGCCTGCCGGGAGGCCCGTTCAGCCGCCTGGGACTGCAACCGCTCGACCTCGGCGTGCGCGGCCTCCACCGCGAGCCGGGCCTGCTCCGTGTCGGATTCGGCGTCCTCCCGGAGGCGCTTGGCGTATCCGGCCGCGTCCGTGCGGATCACCTCGGCAGCGGCCAGCGCGTCCGTCCGCAACACATCGGCCGACGAACGCGCACTCGACACGATCAACTCGGCCTGCTCGCGCGTCGCCCGAACCTCGGCCTCGGCGCCCTCCGCGAGACGATCCGCAGCGATCTGAGCGGCCCTGCGCCGAGCTTCGGCCGCCTCCGCCGATTCGATGGCCTTCGCGAGGACGACCTGGGCGGAAGACGGACCCGGAAGGAGCACGGACAGGTCGATCACACCACGCGCGTTCATCGGGCGCCGTCCTCGGTCGCCCTGACGATCGAGGGCGCCACCACGCGGGACGGGTCGTGGACGAGGGAGGCGTCCATATACGTCTCCCCGTCCAACGCGGACCAGTGGCATGGCGTTTCGCCATCGAGGTGCTGTCGCACACCCACTCCCGGACCGACACGACGGGCATCTGTGGAGACCCACGAAGGCGAGCCCGAGGGCGGCCTCACGAGGGATCCCCGAGTGACGGTGTCGCGACGGCACTCTCCGCCGTCACCGGCCGCGGCGGCTCGTAGCCCGTCCACAGGTCCACCCGGACACCGGCCCGCACGAACTCCGCGCGGACCATGACGCCCAAGCCCCCTACGAACGGCCTTTCCGTGACCGAGCCGCCGGTTCGACCGGCGATCTCCGCGAGCAGGGCCAAGCGGACCGGCACGGTCTGATGACCCGAGATCTCGACCGCGTCGGCCTCCGACCACGGCGTCCGGGGAGTAGTCCGCCACTGGAACACACTCGGCAGACCCTCGACCTCGGACAGCAGGGCCATCAGCACTCCGGTCAGCAACACGGCCCGCGTGTTCCTGTCCTCCTGCCGACCCTCGACCTGCCGAACCGCCTCCGCCGCCATCACGCGGCACCCTCGTCCGAGGAAACCGCCGTCGACGGCACCGCGATCCACGCCGCCGTCCACACGGCGGCGTCGACCAACTCTCCGGACCGCACGGCGGTGTCGAGCAGCAACTCCAAGGCCTTGACCGGCACGAGGATCCGCCCCCGCACCTTGATACCGGGGAACTCGTCCTCCCGGACCGCCCGGTAGAGCGTCATGTAGCTGACCCCCAGCGCCGCAGCGGCCTCGTCCAGACCGATCGTGAGCTGCTGGGTGGTGTGCGTAACCCCGCGACGCTTGAACGTCACGGTCCTGGCCTGAACGGCACGTGCGGGCACACCCGCACCGCCGATACCCTGATCGGGCATCGCATCTCCTAGACAGAGTCCGATGTATCGCCCCGGCACTCGCACGGTGTTCGAGCACCGTGACCCCGAGCGCCGGGGCACTTGCATGTCTGTGGTTCAGAGACATCAACCGTGGTTCTCTCTGACGTCACTTGTAACCCTAGGACTACAGGATTCGACATGCAAGCCCCTGAAGTACGTTCCGTCTCCAGGAATTACCTCTGCGTGATCAAGGATTGCAGCGCGCGAGCCTCGGCCTCGACCTGATCCTCAGGCAGGATCGGGAAGGTGTCGTCGACTGGCAACAAGGGGAACGGCGCGCCGGGGGCGGGGTCGGCGACGTACCTCGGCACCAGGTGGGTGTGCAGGTGAGGCAGCGAGTTGCCGAGCGTCTCGTAGTTCAGTTTCAGCGGTTGATAGTGCGCGATGAGCCCGCGCGCGACGTCCAGGACGTCCGCCCAGTACCCGTTGGCCTCGGCCTCCGTGAGTTCGGTCGGCTCGGAAACGTGGCGCCCACGCCAGATCACCAGGGTGTATCCGCGCTGCACATCAGCCCGTTGCAGGTACGAATCGCTGTACCGCCCTGTGTGGATCCGAACGCCGTACTGGTCCCGGTCGAGACGCTCCGAAGCGCACATCGAACAGCCGACGCCCTTGACCAACTGATCCCAGTCCAGCGGCCACGTTCTTGTCATGCGGACTCCTCGGTCGGTTCTTCCCACTCGAACGCGAACTCGTGTCGATCGGCCGCGTACAGATCATCGGCGACCTGCAAGGTTCGGCCGTCCGCGTCGAAGTCGATGTGCAGCATCCGCACCACGGGAACGCCGCGGTCGAGCTGCAACATGCGCGCCTCGTCAGGCGACGGCATCCTGGCCCGGAACACTTCGATTCCCCGAACGAACCGATGCCCGAGCGACTCGATGTACGCATCCGGGCCAGCGGGGAGAGCCTCGGACGACTCCAAGCCCGTCCCGGCCGCGAGCCAGAGCGGGTAGTAGCTCGTGGAAATCACGGCGGGCTCACCGTCGAGTAGCTGCAGCCGCTTCCGCACGACTGCCTGAGCCGGGCTGCTCACTCGCAACCAGTCGGCCACGTCGCGTGGGACGGCATCCTTCCCGACCTTGAGCATCCGGCGAGAGGGCACCTGGCCTTGGGCGGTTGCCTCGGTGTCGAAGATCGGCAGTCCCGAGGCTCGGTGCGCACTGTGCCGAGAGGAGGAGGACACCCGACGCAACGGGCGATCCTCCCGCACGAAAGACCCGAAGCCCTTCCGGGTCACGACAAGGCCCTCGGCCACCAACGTGCCCAAGGCAGTCCGAACGACTGTACGGCTGACTCCGAACTCGTTCTGAAACTCGCTCTCGGATGGCAGCTTGCTCCCGGACGCGCGTGTGCCGGCCAGGATCTGCTCCCTGAGCAGATCTGCCAACTGCAACGACAGCGACCTGTCCGCCAGCGGGTCCAGCGGGCTCGACATGACGGGCTCCTGTAGTCCTCGGGTGCCAGGAACGCTACAGGTCAAGGCTTCGGCCGACCTGGAGCGGCTCCCCAAGGATGCGAACCATCACGCACGTAGTCGCGCAAGCAGGTGCCCTAGACGATCGCGCCGCCTGATCCGCCCGTGGGGGCGTTGCCGGGGCTGGGTGGGGCTTGGAGGGCACCGAGAACGGCGTTGTTGGAGCGTACGAGGGCTTGGGTGAGTGTTTTGTCGTTGTGTCGCAGCACGAACAAGGTTGCTAGAGCTGGCACGCTTGGTCCCGCGAACATGGTGGCAAGCCATGGATGGCCGTTCAGGCCGACGTAGGCACCGCAGCCAAGCATGACGAGAACGATGGCGAGCCCCATCCACAGCCCGCACATGAACAGCCTGTGGCTTCTCTGGTTCTGGCTCTCTTGGGCTTGGAGCTCGGCTTCGAGGCGCTTGAGATTGTGCCTTCTGGCGAGTTCAGGTTCCAGGGCGGCCAAGGCGATCTGTAGGTGCTCGGGGGGTAGTTGAGCCCATTGGAGCGCAAAGTCCAACGGACTCCGGTCGGCGCCGGGATTTCCCGGTGGTGGGACGTCGGTCACGGTCGTGTACCCCCAGGTCCGTCGGCGAGAAAAGCTCCAGCTTGCGACGCTCGCCCGTGGGGTGGCGGCCCGAGCAGATGAAACAGGTTGGCCAGACCCGTGCTGATGTCAGCCACGGCCAGCGGTACGTCCGGATCGTCGGCCATTCCGGTTGTGCTAACGGTCACGCGACGGTCGATCCTTCGCGAACCAGTGATCTTGCTCTGTCTCTTGACCCAATCCAGGCTGATATTCCGAGCCGCCTGAGATGGGCTCGGGGAACGCAGATACGTGCGCCACTTGTTCCGGAGTTCCGATGGCACGGTGATGATGCTTTCAACGCCGTCAAATGTCTGTCGGGTGAAGATCCCGGGTTCGGCCTCGGTCCACTCCCCGCCTTCGTCGTCCTCAAGCCGCGCCAGGAAGTCGGAGCTGAGATACAGAATGATGGAATCCAACGGGTCCGATTGATCGGTCTGAATGATCTCGGCGATCTCGACGATCCGGAACCGCTCCATGGCTCGATTGAGCGGCCCGCGGAACGAAAGCATGACCGTCCTGGTAAACGCCCTGGCAATGGCGTACCGCCAGAAGAAGCCGCCCCCCACCAGTGCCAGGACCCCTGCGGAGATCCCCACGATTTCGCCGACCACGATTCCCCCAGTGCTGTACGGCCAGAACCGGTTCTCGAAGCTCGTCCACCCAGCCCGATACATCCTGCCAGCCGAGGATCGGTCGCAGGGGGACTACGTGCGATCCGACCGGGTTCGGGCCTCATGTCACTCCGCGTGTCTGGCGACCGGCGAGTGTGTACGCGGCTCACGGCTCCTGTGGATGAGTCGGATCACGTCCCAGAATTCCCAGAATCAAGCCGATGTCCACATGTTGAGACGCGATCCCTATTCTGGGCATTGTGGGACGCGATCCGAGGACTACGGGTCCCCGGATGACGCTACGGCGCCAGCCGCCCTGATTCCTCGGCTTGGTTACGCTGCGTTGATGGATTGGGGGTTGGGAGGTCCGCCTCGGCGCCGCATGTTGCGCATGTTGCCTGTGGGTGCTTCCCCAGCGTGATGGTGCTCCACGGGCCGGTGCTGCCGCAGGCGCAAGCCAGTTGACCTGTCTCGTTCGCGTTCACCGTGGCGGCCTCGGGGAGTTCGGCGACGGTTGTGCGTTTGCCTCTGGCGGTGATGACCAGGCCGAGGGTGGCCAGGTGGGTGATGGCGCGGTGGGCGGTGCTTGCGGTGACGGCGTGGGTTTCGGCGAGTTCCTTGACCGGGGGCAGTGGTTGGCCGGCTGGGTGGGTGCCGTTGCGGATGGCCTTCTCCAGTTCGGCCGCGATGAGTTCCCACGGGTGGACCGGCTCTCGGGGTGGGGCGTCGGTCGGGCCCGGGAGGTTCGGGGCGAGGATCGCGGCGGCGCGTTTGTCGGCTTCGCTGACCCAGGCCGCGTACATCCGCAGGGTCGTGGCGCCGCCGCTGCCGTGGCCCAGGCGGCCCGAGACGGTGCGCAGGTCGACGCCCGCGGAGACGAGCTCGGTCGCGGAGTAGTGGCGTAGGGCCTGGATGCGGGTGCTGCGCAGGCCGACCGCGAGGGCCAGGCGGCGGTACTTCTGGGTGACGCTCGCCTTCTTCCAGGGGGTCGCGCCCTGCGGGTCGAGCGAGAAGACGAACGCGTCGTCCGTCGGCTCGACTTCGAGCTGACGGCAGCGCGCCGCGTGGCGGGCGTGGAGGGCGAGCAGCAGGTCGCCCGTGATCTCGTCGAACGCGATGCGGCGGGCCTGGCGGGTCTTGGTGGCCTTCAGGTTGCTGTGCCTGTCTGTCGCGTTCTGCACGGACAGGATGCGCGCGTCGAAGTCGACGTCGCGCCAGCGGAGTCCGCAGAGTTCGCCGCGGCGGCACCCGGCGACCATCGCGACGAAGAGCATCGTGCCCCAGTCCAGGTCGCGCACCCACGCGGTGTTGAGGAGGCGGGCGGCCTCGGCGGCCGAGGGCGGGTCGGGCGTGGACGGCTCGAACGCCGGGGGCTGGGCCAGGTCGACCTCGTTGACGGTCAGGTACTTCCATCGGACGCCGCGGCCGAAGGCGCCGCTGAGCATGAAGTGGATTTTGCGGACCGTGTTGGCGGCGAGCGGGACGCACGTGTGGCCGGCGCGCTTCTTTCCCGAGCACAGCTCCTTGCACAGCCGCAGCCGGGCGTAGAAGCGTTCCAGGAGTTCGGCGTCCACGGTCGCGACCTGTTCGGCGCCGAGCGTGGGGACGATGTAGAGCCGGTTGAGTTGTTCGTAGCGTTCGCTGGTGCTGTCCTCGTGTTCCGCGATCTCCAGCCACTTCGTCATCAGGTCGGCGAGCGTGATGCGGCTGCGCGGGTGTTGTCGGGCGTCGACGAGGGCCTGGAGGCGGGTCTTGGCCTTCTCGGCCTCGGGTTCGGTGGGGCAGGTCTCGCGCAGGCGCCGCGGTTCTTTGGTGAGCGGGTCGATGCCCGCGTACACCACGGCCCGCCAGGAGCCGCTGGGGAGTTGCTCGATGTAACCGCGAGGGCGGCGCTTCGTTCGGTCGGCCATGGCCGGAGGGTAGGTCGCGAACCATGATCGATTCTGTTCGTCCCACGACCCGTCCCACGAACCACGAAACCCCGGCCGGGGCCGGGGTTTCCTGCCTGGTCAGGCTGTGTGCCCCCAGCAGGATTTGAACCTGCGACACCCGCTTTAGGAGAGCGGTGCTCTATCCCCTGAGCTATGGAGGCGGGGCGGGGAACCGGGTCCGGGGGCGATGGGCTTTCGGTCCCCGGGATCGGATCCCGCGCACAGGATAGCGGACGGGGTCGGGTGGACGTCGGGGCGTTTTCGGGCCGTGCCGGCCCGGCGCCCGGGGCGGGCTACCAGCTGGTGGCGTCGTCCATGGACTGCTGCCAGTAGGTGGTCTTGAGGGAATCGTCGATGAACAGGCCCTGGGCGGGCAGCGACGGGGTGGCGCCCCTGCCGACGTTTTGGTTGCCCGAGGGGCCGTGGAAGTAGACGGTGAGGGTCTTCTCGGTGTGACCGGTACCGCCGCTGCCGTCCGCGGCGGACAGGCTGACGGAGGCGTAGCCGGACTCGCCGGGCTTGAGCGTGACGACCGCCTGGGGCTTCGACTCGTCGATGACCGGGGGTACGGACTGGGCCTCGCCGAAGCGCAGGGCCGGGTAGCCGTAGAGGAAGCACATCTTGCCGCCGGTGTTGGTGACGGTCAGGAGCACGTGGTTGATCGGGCGGTTCAGCGGGGCCGCGACGGTCTTGGTGTTGGAGCCCTCGCAGGTGACCGCGTTGTCGGAATCGCTGCGCCCGCCCGAGTCCTGGCCGGAGGCCGCGCCCGGCTTGGTGTTCGAGGAGGCGGGTCGGGAGGAGGGGGCGCCGACGGGGGTCGAGGCGATCGGCGCCGCGGTCGGTGCGGCGGCCGCGGGGGCGCTGGGCGGGGTGGCCACGGCGGGGGCGGCGGCGGGCTTGCCGTCCTTGTCCGAGTCGTTGTTGCACGCGGTCAGGAGGAGCGCGGCCAGCGCGAGCGTCGTGACACCGGCGAGACGGGTACGGGAAGTGCGGACGCGGGACATGTGATCGGGCTCCTCGGGAGTTCGGTGATGCGCTGCTTGAACGACCACGAGCCTGTGGCAGGGTTCGTCCCAGCCGCTACGGACAGCGGCCGATTGGGGACGCCGGAACGGCGAAACCGGGTCTGACCAGGGGAAACGCCGGACCCCTGGAACGCCGGCTTGGGACACGGGGCGATGGAGGAACGGGTGTCGGAGGCAGCGGGAGCAGCGGAAACGGAGGCGTTCGCGCGTCTGTTGCGGGGGCTGAAGGATCGCTCGGGGCTCAGCTACGGGGCGCTGGCCAAGCGGCTGCACATGGGCACCTCGACACTGCACCGCTACTGCAACGGCACCGCGGTGCCGAACGAGTACGCCCCGGTGGAGCGCTTCGCGAGGGCGTGCCGGGCGACCCCGCAGGAGCTGGTGGAGCTGCACCGACACTGGATCCTGGCCGACGCGATGCGGGGCCGCCGGCCGGCTACGGCCGGTCCGCGTACGCCGGCGCCGGCCGGGACCTCGGCCCCGGACCCGACTTCACCTCCGGCGGGGACTTCCCCCTCGGACCCGCCCGTGCCCCCGACCCCCGCCGGGGGTCCGCCCTCGGCCACACCCTCGCCCTCGGCTCCTGTAGGGGCTTCGGCCTCGGACCCGCCCTCGGCTCCCGCCGGGGGGCCGGCCTCGGCCGCGACCCCGCCCCCGGCTCCTGTCGGGGGTCCGGCATCGGGCCCGCCCTCGCCTCCGGCTCCCGCCGGGGCTTTGGCCTGGGCCCCGGCCGGGGGACAGGGGCCGACTGTGGCCTCGGCCCCGGCGGAGGGCTCGGATCCGGGCCCGACTACGCCTCCTGCGGGGGCTTCGCCTTCGGGGCCGACTTCGCCCTCGATTCCTGCCGGGGCTCCGGTTCCGGCTGACGCTGAGGCTTCGGCTGTCGCCGAGGTGGCGCGTTCGAGTGCCGCCGGGGTTTCGGCCTCGGCCCCGGCCGGGGGCCACGTTGCGGCCGGGGCCTCGGCTCCGGCGCCGGTCTTGGCATCGACGTCGACTGAGGCTCCGGCCTCGGCGCCGACCCCGACGGCGGCCCCCGCCCCGGCTCCGGTTGAGGTCTCAACCCCGACGCCGACCTCGGGCGAGGCTTCGGCCTCGGCCTCTGCCTCGCCCGGGCTTGCGGCTCCGGCTGAGGCTCCGAGCCCGGGTCGGGCCTCGGCTGGGGGTTCGGGTGCGACTGGGGGTTTGCGTCCGGGCTTGGCCGAATCGTCTTCGGGCGTGGGTCGGGATGTCGGGGTGGGCCAGACGGGCGGAGGTGCCCGGCCGGGGGTGGGCTCGGGCGCGGAAGCCGGGGGTGGTGCTGCTGCTGTGGCTTCTGGCTCCGGGGCGTCCCCGGCCGGCTCGGCGGCTTCTCGTGAAGCGGCTTCGGTCGGCTTCTCGGGCTCGGCCGGAGTGCCCCCGGCCGGCTCGTTCGAGCAGGGCCCGGGGGGCGACGACACGGTGACGGTCGTCGGACCGCCGCACGTGCCGACCCCCACCCCCGCGCGCCGTCGCCGGGCCGCGGTCACCCTCGCCGCGGCAGCGGCCGTGCTCGGCGCCGTGTTGGTCGTCGCGTACCCGCTGTCCGGCGACGACGGCGACGATTCCGGCGCCCGCACGGCGGCCGACTCCGGCCCCGTGCCCACCGCCCCGCCGGCCGCCGGCGACCGGCCCGCCGGGCCCGCCCCCGCCTCCCCGCCGACCGCCGGCACCGGCACCGGATCGGCCTCGCCCCCGCCCGGCACCACCCCGACCGGCAAGGTCGCGCCCGACGCCTCGAAGGGCGGCACACCGAGCACGGGAGCCTCCTCGGGCAACGACCCGCTCGGCGTCGCCGTACGCCCCTACGTCTACAGCAACCCGTGCAGCCAACACTTCCTCGTCTACAGCGCCCCCGAGCAGGTCGGCCCGCCCGCCGGCGAGGCGGACGCGGTGCGCTGGTCCGGCGCGTACGGCGCGGTGTCCTCGGACGAGCAGCAGATCGCCCTCACCGTCCAGGGCCGCGAACGGGAAACGATCGTCCTGGAGGCGCTGCACGTCCGCGTCGTCGCCAAGGGCGCGCCCCTCGCCTGGAACGACTACGCGATGGGCGTCGGCTGCGGCGGCGACGTCGCCACCAAGTCCTTCGACATCGACCTCGACCGGGGCAGCCCCACCGTCACCGCGAAGAACGGCCAACGCGACTTCCCGTACAAGGTCAGTGCCACCGATCCCGAGGTCTTCTACGTCACGGTGCACACCAAGGCCCACGACGTGCGCTGGGATCTCACCCTGGACTGGTCCGCCGCCGACGGTCGACGCGGCACGGTCAAGGTCGACAACAAGGGCAAGCCGTTCCGCACCAGCGCCGGTTCGACCCGCCCCGGCTACGACTACCCGCTCGGCGGCGGCGAGTGGATCAAGCGCCAGGGGTAGCCGCCGATGTGCCGACGGTCAGGATGACGGCCGAGTCCTCGACGGCCTCCACTGTGTGCGGCTCCCCGGGGACGACGAGCAGGTCGCCGGAGGCGCCCTCGACGGAGTCGTCGCCCGCGGTCAGCCGGATATGGCCGGTCAGCACGATCAGGGAGGCCTCGCCCGGGCTCTCGGGTTGATCCAGCGAGTTGCCCGCCGTGAGGGCGATCAGCGTCTGCCGCAACCGGCGGCGGGAGCCGCCGAGCATGGCGGTCGAGCTGCGGCCCGACGAGGTGCCGCGGGCCGAGGCGAGCTGCTCCCTCGTGGCCGTCCGGAGTGAGATTTTATCCATGTATGTCAGTTTCGGGGGCGATCACTCTCCGCGCATGTTCTGGTGTGCGCGGGAAATGCGACGACCGGTGTGCCGGGTGATCCTGGCGAGGGGGCAGAGGGCGCGACCGAGGAGGTAAACGACTTGCTCGGGCATCGAAGAATGAACCTCATGACCACCGACGAAAGTGTGCGTACGCGGGGAACCGTCTTCGATCGGGACGGGACGCTCGTCGCCGACTACCGGCTCGGCAACCGCTCGGGCCGACCGGCCGCGCTCGACCTGCGGCTGCATCGACTACCGGCCGAGGCGGCGGCCCCCGCCATCCTGACCGCGCTCCCCGGATGGGTCGTGTCGGCGCACGCGGACACCGGTGCGGTGCTGATCGCGTCGGGCGGCCGTCTGGTGCGGCATCTGCACCGGTACGCCCGCGAGTTGGATCCGCGGGCCGACGGCCACGCCTGGGCGGATCCGCGCATCGAGGTGCGACCGGTGACGTCCGTGCCGCCCTCGGCGCTGTACGACTCCTGGATCGCCGCCTATCCGCCCGGACATCCCGACGGCACGTCGCGTCCCAACCCCGAGGACCTGGACGTCCTGTACCACGGACGTGCGCTCGGGCCCCTGCTCGACGCGAGCGTGGTGGCGCTGGATCGGGGGCGGGTGGTCGCGGCGGTGCTGGTCAACGACGCCGAACAACTCGGGCCGTGGATCAGCGAGGTCTTCCGCGACCCCGACCCCGCGTACACCGGCCTCGGTGCCCGGCTGTTGCGCCACACGCTCGGCCTCGCCGCGCGCGCCGGGCTGCCCGCGATCGGCCTCGCGGTCACCGAGGGCAATCCGGCCCGGACGGTGTACGAGCGCCTCGGATTCCGGCACGACGAGTCGTTCATGCACGTCGTACTCCCGGGAGGCGAGCGGTAGACCGCGTACGAACTCGGCGCGGCCGAGATCGGCCGGCCGGAAGTGGTCGGTCGGGCAGTCGCGCGCCACGTCGCACCGGACCGCCCCACGGTGGGTGAGGCGACGTCCGCCGCCGGGTCGAGGCCGCCCTCCCGGAGTCCGCGCACCCGCTCCCACCCGGGCCTTAGGAACATCCGGGGCTCCTCGGCCGTTGAGCCGATCGTAGGCACTCCGGAGCGTGCATGCGGAGCCCGAGGCCGGGCAGGCGCTGATGAAGGCCGCTATCGGCCAACCTTTCAACAGTACATCTCCGGATGGAATACCACAGGCTTCTCGTTCGTTCGAAATGTTGACGAACGCGAATGAAAGCGAGGGCTAGAGCATGCCGACTACACGTGGTGTGGCCCGACAGGGCGCCGAGCGAGTGGCGGCTTCCCGCACGCGGAAGGCCGCCGACGTCGAGCGCGACACGGTCGGTGTGTACCTGGACGAGATCAGCCGCACGAAGCTCTTGGACGCGGAGCGCGAGGTGGAGATGTCGAAGGACATCGAGGCCGGACTCTACGCGCAGAAACTGATCGACGAGGACGCCGTACCCGAGGGAGTCGACAGGGCCGAACTCGACGCGCTGATCGCGCGCGGAGCGGCGGCCAAGGAGTTGTTCATCCAGGCCAACCTGCGTCTGGTGGTCTCCGTCGCGCGGCGCTATCCGCGCAGCGGGATGCCGTTCCTGGATCTGGTCCAGGAGGGCAACGTGGGCCTGGTCCGCGCGGTCGAGAAGTTCGACTACGCGAAGGGCTTCAAGTTCTCCACCTACGCCACGTGGTGGATCCGGCAGGCGATCACCCGGGCGATGGCCGATCAGGCCCGCACCGTGCGACTGCCCGTGCACCTGGTCGAGGAGCTCAGCAAGATCCGCCGCGTGCAGCGCGAGTTCGCCCGTGACCACGGTCGCGACCCCGAGTTCCCGGAGATCGCCGAGATCGTGGGCACCACACCCGAGCGGGTGGTCGACGTGATCGGCTGGGCGCGCGACCCGATCAGCCTGGACACCCCCGTGGGTGACGACGGCGAGACCGAACTGGGCGAACTGGTCCAGGAGACCGACCCGTTGACCCCGGAGGACATCACCCTCGCGACGCTGCGCCGGGAGCAGATAGCGGACCTGGTGGGTCGCCTCGACGGCCGTACGGCCACCATCCTGCGGGCGCGCTACGGCATGGCCGACGGCAAGGAGCACACGCTCACCGAGGTCGGCAAGCAACTCGGGCTCACCCGCGAGCGGATCCGGCAGATCGAGAAGCAGGCGCTGGTCGAACTGCGCGAGCTGGCCACCGCCCAGGGGCTCGAGGCCGCGTGACGCGGCCCGCGCCGGAGCGCCGGCACACTGGTGTGATGGCGGAGGCGGAAGTGCGCGAGGCGAACGGACCGGACGAGCCGAAGCGGCACGACCGCTTCGGCTGGGACGACCTCCTGCCCGAGACGAGTTCGGACGAGACCGACACCGGCTGGGGCGAGCACCGGGCCGGCGCCGACCCGGCCGACATCCGCCGATTCCTCGACGACAAGCCGCCGCACCACTTCTGAGCCGGCGGATGGCGTCGAGGAGTTCGTCGGGAGCGACGTCCTTGGCCAGGAAGCCGCAGGCACCGGCGGTCAGCGCGGGATAGAGG
>NZ_JBHTVA010000029.1:29872-134969 GCF_042793325.1 Embleya sp. NPDC056575 | reverse complement strand
CCGTACGTGGCCCCGGAACGCGAAAACGCCCGGCCCCTCGGGGGCCGGGCGTCCTCGTGGGACCGGTCGGGTGCTACGCCGCGTGAACGACGTCCTTCTCCTCGGCGAAGTGGCACGCGCTGTCGTGCGCGGCCAGTCCGTCCAGGCCGGTGCGGATCTGCAGCAGCGGCTCCTGCTCGGCGCAGATGTCCTGCGCCTTCCAGCACCGGGTACGGAACCGGCAGCCCGACGGCGGGTTCGCCGGCGACGGCACGTCACCGGTGAGGATGATCCGCTCGCGGTGCTCGCGCCCGTCCGGGTCCGGCACCGGCACCGCCGACAGCAGCGCCTGGGTGTACGGGTGCGTCGGGTGGTCGTAGATCTGCGCGTCGGTGCCGATCTCGGCGATCCGGCCCAGGTACATCACCGCGACCCGGTCCGAGATGTGCCGCACCACGGACAGGTCGTGCGCGATGAACAGGTACGACAGACCCAGTTCGTTCTGCAGTTTCTCCAGCAGGTTGACCACCTGCGCCTGCACCGACACGTCCAGCGCGGAGACCGGCTCGTCCGCGATGATGATCTCCGGGTTGAGCGCGAGGCCCCGGGCGATCCCGATGCGCTGGCGCTGGCCGCCGGAGAACTGGTGCGGATACCGGTTGATGTGCTCCGGGTTCAGCCCGACCAGGTCGAGCAGTTCCTGTACCCGCCGCTTGCGGTCGCCGCGGGGGGCGACCTCCGGGTGGATGTCGTACGGCTCGCCGACGATGTCGGCGACCGTCATCCTCGGGTTCAGCGAGGTGTACGGGTCCTGGAAGACCATCTGGATGTTGCGGCGCACCGCCTTGAGCGCGCGCCCCGACAACTTCGCCAGGTCCTCGCCCTTGTACAGGACGCTGCCCTTGGTGATCGACTCCAGGTTCATCAGCAGTCGGGCCACCGTGGACTTGCCACAACCCGACTCGCCGACCAGGCCCAGCGTCTCGCCCTTCATCAGGTCGAAGGTGACGCCGTCGACGGCCTTGACCGCGCCGATCTTCTTCTGGAAGAGGATGCCCTGGGTGATCGGGAAGTGCTTGACCAGCCCCCGCACCTGAAGGATCGGCTCGCCCATCGCCACCGGCTGAACGGCCTTGCGCACATCGGCGGCGGTCGCGCCGTTCGGGGACTCAGCCACGGACTTCTCCCTCCATCACGGTCTCCCAGAAGTGGCACGCGCTGCCCCGACCGACCGAGATCTCGTGCAGCGGCGGAACGTCGCTGCGACAGATGTCCTGCGCGTACGGGCAGCGCGGGTTGAACGCGCAGCCGGACGGGATGCGCATCAGGTTCGGCGGCAGACCCTTGATCGCGTACAGCTCGCGACCCTTGTGGTCCAGGCGCGGGATCGACTCCAGCAGACCCTTGGTGTACGGGTGCGTGGGCTGACGGTACAGCTCGCGCACCGGCGCCTGCTCGACGATCCGGCCCGCGTACATGACCGCGATCTTGTCCGCGACGTCGGCGACCACGCCGAGGTCGTGGGTGATCAGGATCAGACCCATGTTCCGCTCGCGCTGCAACTCCGCGAGCAGGTCCATGACCTGCGCCTGGACGGTCACGTCGAGCGCGGTGGTCGGCTCGTCCGCGATGATCAGCTCGGGGTCGAGCGCGAGCGCCATGGCGATCATGATGCGCTGGCGCATACCGCCGGAGAACTGGTGCGGGTAGTCGTTCACCCGATCCTTGGCCGCCGGGATGCGCACCTGGTCCATCAGCTCGATCGCCTTGAGCTTGGCGTCCTTGCGGGACGTGCCGCGGTGCACGGTGAACATCTCGGCCAGCTGGAAGCCGACCGAGTACACCGGGTTGAGCGCGGAGAGCGCGTCCTGGAAGATCATCGAGATCTTCTGGCCGCGGATCTTCCGGCGCTCCTCCTTGGACATCTTGAGCATGTCCTTGCCGTGGAACCGGATCTCGCCGCCGGTGATGTGCCCCGGCGGCATGTCCAGGATGCCCATGATCGTCTGCGCGGTCACCGACTTGCCCGAGCCGGACTCGCCGAGCACGGCGAGCGTCTCGCCGGCGCTGACGTCGTACGAGACACCGTTGATCGCCTTGGCCACACCGTCGCGGGTGCGGAACTCGACGTGCAGGTTGTCCACTTCGAGCAGCGGCGCGGTGGCTGCCGAGCCCGGCCCCTCGGGCTTGTTCTTCGTGTCGATCGTCGTCACTTGTCTGTCCCCTCCCTCAGCGGAGCTTCGGGTCGAGGGCGTCGCGCACCGCGTCGCCGAGCAGGATGAAGCTGAACACCGTGACCGAGAGGAAGATCGACGGGAAGATCAGCTGGTACGGCGAGTCGCGCAGCGCGTTGGTCGAGGAGCTGATGTCCGCACCCCACGAGATCTCGGTGGGCGGCAGCCCGATACCGAGGAACGACAGCGTCGCCTCGGTGGCGATGAAGGTGCCGAGCGAGATGGTCGCGACCACGATCACCGGGGCGACCGCGTTGGGCAGCACGTGCCGACTCAGGATGCGACCGGTACCGGCGCCGAGGGCACGGGCGGCCACCACATAGTCGGACTTCTTCACGGTGATCACCGAACCACGCATGATGCGCGCGATCTGCATCCAACCGAAGATGCCGAGCGCCATCACCACGGTCCACACGGTGCGGTCCTTGAACGCGCTCATGAACACCAGCGCGCCGAGCAGCAGCGGGATGCCGAAGAAGATGTCGGTGACCCGGGCCAGGATCGAGTCGAACCAGCCGCCGAAGTAGCCGGAGAGCGCGCCGATCACACCGCCGACGGCCATGATCAGCGCGGTCGTGGCGACACCCACGATGATCGAGGCGCGGGCGCCGTAGACGGTGCGCGCGTACACGTCGCAACCCTGCACGTTGGTCCCGAACCAGTGGTCCCCCGAGGGGTCCTTGTTGGTGTCGAGGATCGGGCAGTGCCTGGGATCGATATCGGTGAACAGGCCCGGGAAGAAGGCCATGAACACCAGGAACAGCAGCAGCACGCCCGACACGTAGAAGCTCGGGCTGTGCCGCAGCTCGCGCCACGCCTCGGCCCACGCCCCGCGCGGCTTGTCCTGCGGTCCCTGCACGTCGGGCGCCGCGTAGGCGCCGCGCTTCTCGACGGTCACACCCTCTTCGTCGGCCAGCATCAGGCCCGGGTTCTCGATCGAACCGAACTGGGGCTGCTCGTCGCTGCCGGTGGGCAGCTGTTCACGATGCTGCTTGTTCATGTCAGGCATACCGGATCCTCGGGTCCAGGACGGCGTACAGCAGGTCGACGATCAGGTTCATGACCAGATAGATCATCACCAGTGCCGCCACCGCGCCGACCACTGTCGAGCTCTCGTGCTTGGTGACCGCGAGGTAGATCAGGCGGCCGACACCGTCGACGTTGAAGATGCCCTCGGTCACGATCGCGCCGGCCATCAACGCGCCGAGGTCGGCACCGAGGAACGTCACGACGGGGATGAGCGAGTTGCGCAGCAGGTGACGGGTGACCACCCGGCGCCGGGGCAGGCCCTTGGCGGTCGCCGTGCGGACGTAGTCGGCGCGCATGTTCTCCGCGACGCTGGTCCGGGTCAGCCGGGCGACGAAGGCCAGGGAGAGCGAACCGAGCACGATGCCGGGCAGGAGCAACTGGCTCCAGGTCGCGTCGCCCACGGTCGCGGTGGCTTCGAAGATGCCCCACTGGGTTCCGAGCCAGAACTGCGCGACGGTACCGAGGACGAAGACCGGGATCGAGATGACCACGAGCGTGCCCGCGAGGACCAGGGTGTCCGCGAACTTGCCGCGGCGCAGGCCGGAGATCAGGCCGAGGCCGACACCGACGACGACCTCGATCGCGAAGGCGATCATGGCGAGCCGGATCGACACCGGGAAGGCTCGCTTCAGCTCCTCGGACACGGGACGACCGTTGAAGCTGGTCCCGAAATTACCCTGGAGCAGGTCGGTGATGTAGTACCAGTACTGCACGATCAGCGGGTCGTTCAGGTGGAACTCTTCCCGCTTCAGGCGCACGAAGACAGGGTCGGCACCCTTGTCGCCGAACATGGCCGAGATGGGGTCGCCACCCAGCTGGTACACCATGTAATAGATCAAGAACGTGGTCCCGATGAACACCGGGATCATCTGGAGCAGTCGCCGTACGACATATCGCCCCATGCCAGCCTCCTGCTGTCGTCGTCGGCCCGAAGCGAGAGATCGGACCGGAGGCCGGCGCCGTGGATCGCACGTCGCGCCGGCCCGGCCCGCCACCGGCAAGATCCGGCCGCACCTGTCGAGGGTGCGGCCGGACCGTGGTCAGTGCCGGGTCGTATCCCGATCGCTTACTTGACGGTGACCTCGGTGAAGACCGGGTTGCCGTACGGGTCGAACTGAACGTTGGAGACGTTGGTCGAGGAGCCGGCCTTGGTCACGTAGTACCACAGCGGGATGGACGGAACGTCCTTCGCCATCTGCTGCTCGGCCTGCTTCCACAGGTTGACGCCCTCGGTCTGGTCCGAGGCGGCCATGGCGCGCTTGGCCAGGTCGTCGAAGACCGGGCTCGAGTAGCCGGAGTCGTTCGACGCGGCACCGGTGAAGTAGATGTCCGAGAGGAAGTTGTCCGGGAACGGGTAGTCGGCCTTCCAGCCGGTACGGTACGCGCCGGTCATCTTGTGACCGGAGATGTCCTTACGGGCAACGCTGAACTCGGGGTACAGCTTCGGCTCGCAGGCCTGGGTCTTCAGCGACTCGTTGATGCTGTTGCAGACCGCGGTGACCCATTCCTTGTGCGGGCCGTCGGCGTTGGTGGCGATGGTGAGCTTGCCACCGGGGATGCCGCCACCGGCCTCGATCAGCTGCTTGGCCTTGACCGGGTCGTACTTGGTCAGGTCACCCGTGATGTCCTTGCTGTAACCCGGGATGTTCGGGGCCAGCCAGTCGGTCGCGGGCTGCTCGGCACCCTTGTACAGCGCCTTGACGATGCTCGCGCGGTCGATCGCCATGGAGATGCCCTGACGGACCTTCTCCTTGCCCGGGGCGCCCCAGGCGGCGTCGTACAGCGGGAAGGCGATCTTCTGGATCGAGAACTGCGGCGCCTCGATGGCGCGCTCGCCCAGGTCCTTCTTGTAGCTGCCGACCGCCGACGTCGGGATCTGGTCGATCACGTCGAGCTTGTTGTCGCGCAGCGCGGTGTAACCGGCGTCGTACGTGGTGTAGACGCTCAGCCGCACACCGGCCGACTTCGCCTTGTCGTCACCGGCGTACTTGTCGTACCGCTTCACGGTGATCGACTTCTTGTGGTCCCAGCCGCCGTTGGCGGTGTCCAGCTGGAACGGACCGTTGCCGATCGGCGCGTTGCCGTACTTCTCGGGGTCCTTGTAGAACTCCTGCGGCAGCGGCGCGTAGACCACGTAGCCCAGGCGCGACTTGAAGGACGAGACCGGCTGGGTCAGCTTGATCGTGAACGTGTTGTCGTCCACGAGCTTGAGACCGGTCATCTCCTTGGCGGTCGGCGCGCCGTCCTTCGGGTGCACCGCGTCGTAGCCCTCGATCAGCGAGAACCAGCTCGCGTTGATCTGCTTGCTCGTGGAGAGCGCGCCCCAGTTCCAGGCGTCGACGTACGACTTCGCGGTCACCGGCTCGCCGTTGTGGAAGGTCCACCCCGGCTTGATCTTCACGGTGTAGTTGGTCGAGTCGGTGCTGTCCACCGACTGCGCCATGGCCGGCACGGGCTGGCCGGTCTTGGAGTCGTACGTGTACAGGCCGCGGAACATGAGCTGGAGGGCGTAGAACCCACCGGTCTCGTTCGAGTTCGCCGGCTGGATCCCGTTCTGCGGGTCGGTGCTGTAGGCCGAGTAGTAGCCGGCGGGCAGGCCGTTGCTGCCACCGCCGCCGCCCTTGTCGTCCTTCTTGTCGTCGCTGCTGCTGCCACACGCAGTCGCGGCCAGGCCCAGAACGGCCACACCGACGACCCACTTCACGCGCGTTGTTCCGCGCATGGGTTGCCTCCTCATGGAATCACTACCGAAGTGAAGTGCAACGGGGCCACCCGAGCGGGAAGCATCCGTCACAGCTGCTCGTAGAGTCGGCGCCCCCGAGCGCGTGACCAGGTTCCGAGCACAAGCGGATCCACTATCCGTCACCGATTGGCCGTGACCAATCCCCTGCAGGTTTCAGTTTGATCACGTAAATCCGTGATCAATCTCGAAACCCAGACATATGAGACCAGTAACGAAGCCGTATCAAACGGACACCATGTACCGCTGCCCGGAGCATACAGTCCGATGAACGAACACCCACAAGACGCCCCTTCCTCGTCTCACAAAGCGAGAAACGCTACCGAGCGTGACGATACTCGCTCGGACGGGACGGCGCGGACCGACCGGGCACATCGGGTTCAACGCGCGTAGCTGACCTGCAGGAAAGCACGAAAATCGGGATGCCACCAAATCGGTGGCATCCCGTTCTCGGGTGCGGTATGACGATTCGCCGTCACGGCGATGCGTCGCTACTCCGGGTCGGTCGTGATGCCGGCCTCCAGCGCCGCCTCGATCCGCTCCTCGGGCATCGTCTCCTCCGCCTTGGCGGTCGCCTCCAGCGGACCGGGGAAGTGGCACGCCACCCGGTGGCCCGCGAGCAACGTGTCGATCCCGATCAGCGGGGGCTCCTCGTTCGCGCACACGTCCTGCGCCTTGGGGCAGCGGGTCCGGAAGCGGCAGCCGGACGGCGGGTTGATCGGACTGGGCATGTCGCCGAAGGCGTGCACCCGTGTCCGGTTTCCGCTCTTGTCCGGGTCCGTCTCCGGCACCGCGGCCAGCAGCGTGTGCGTGTACGGGTGGTGCGGGTTCGCGTACAACGACGTGCGGTCGGCGATCTCGACGATCTTGCCGAGGTACATCACCGCCACCCGCTGGGAGAAGTGCCGGACCACCGCGAGGTCGTGGGCGATGAACACGAACGCGATGCCCATGTCCCGCTGCAGGCCCTGGAGCAGGTTGACCACCTGCGCCTGGATGGACACGTCCAGCGCGGACACCGGCTCGTCGGCCACGATCAACCGGGGCTGGAGCGCGAGCGCGCGGGCGATCCCGATCCGCTGCCGCTGGCCCCCGGAGAACTCGTGCGGGAAACGGTTGTAGTGCTCGGGGTTGAGACCGACACGTTCCAACAGCTCCTGCACCCGCTTTTTTCGGCCACCTTCGGGGTTGATCCCGTTGACCTCCATCGGCGAACTCACGATCGCGCCGACCGTCTGTCGCGGGTTGAGCGACGAGTACGGGTCCTGGAAGATCATCTGGATCTGGCTGCGGATCGGGGCGATCTGCTTGCGGGTCGCGTGCGTGATGTCGTTGCCGTCGTAGTGGATCGTGCCGCCGGTGGGCTCGAGCAACCGGCTGATCAGCCGACCGGTGGTGGACTTGCCACACCCGGACTCGCCGACCAGGCCCACGCTCTCCCCCGCCGCGACGGACAGGTCGATCCCGTCCACCGCGCGCACGTTGAGCATCTTGCGACGGACCAGGCCGCCGCCCTTGACGGGGAAGTACTTGACCAGCCCCCGTACGTCGAGCAGCGGTTCGCCGGGCGACTTCGGCGCGGGGTCCGGAGCCGGCGCCGGGGTCTCGCTGATCGTCTCGGTCATCGTCGTTCTCCTGCTTTCTGCCGTCGGCCGAGCCTCGGCGATCAACCGAGCAGCGGGCGGACGTCGTCGATGAAGATCCGCTGCTTGTCCTCGGCGCTCAGGTGACAGGCCGACCCGCGCCCCTCGGACAGCGTCAGGAGCGGCGGTTCGGTCCGGCACCGCTCGCCCCCCACCACGTCGGCGTAGTCGCACCGCGGATGGAAGGGACAACCCGACGGCGGCGCCAGCAGGCTCGGCGGCGTACCGCGCACCGGTCGCAGCGGAACATCGACGTCACCGGAGAGATTGGGCATCGAGGACAGCAGCCCCCACGTGTACGGGTGGCGCGGATTCTTCAGCACCTCGCGCACGGTGCCCTTCTCCACGCTGCGTCCCGCGTACATCACCAGCACGTCGTGCGCCATCTGGGCGATCACGCCGAGGTCGTGGGTGATGAACAGGATCGCGGTGCCGAACTCGTCCTGGAGGTCGCGGAGCAGATCCAGGATCTGCGCCTGGACCGTCACGTCGAGCGCGGTCGTCGGCTCGTCGGCGATCAGCAGGTCCGGGTCGCACACCAGCGACATCGCGATCATCGCGCGCTGGCGCATGCCGCCGGAGAAGTGGTGCGGGTAGTCGTTCACCCGGGTCTTGGGATTCGGGATGCCGACGCGGTCCAACATCTCGATCGCCCGCGCGTGCGCGTCGCTGCGATTGGCGCCCAGGTGCCGCCGATAGGACTCGGCGATCTGCTCGCCCACCGTGTAGAACGGCGACAGCGCGGTGAGCGGGTCCTGGAAGATCATCGAGATCCGTCGCCCGCGCAGGTCGCGCAGCTTGCGCTCCGGCATGGAGATCAGCTCGTGGCCGTCGAACCGGATCTCGCCCTCGATCTTCGTCTTCTCCCGGTTGTGCAGCCCCAGGATGGTCAGCGAGGACACCGACTTGCCCGAGCCGGACTCGCCGACGATGCCGAGCGTGCGGCCCTTCTCGACGTCGAAGGACAACCCGTCCACGGCCTTGACCACGCCGTCGTCGGTGGAGAAGTGCACCCGCAGATCGCGCACCGACAAAAACGCGTCGGAGCCGTCGGCCCGGGCGGACGCCCCCGCCTTCCCGGCGGTCTCGGCCTTGCCGGTCGGCTGATCGGCGGTGGTATCGGTACTCGCGGCCATGCCCTGCTCCTCGGCCCCTGCGGCTGGTGGACGGTGACGCTGACTCATCGGACGCCGCCCTCTCACGAGAGCCGGACCCGTGGATCGATGACCGCGTACAACAGGTCCACCACGAGATTCGCGAGCATCGTGAAGCTGGCCGCGATGACCACCACGCCCATCATCATCGGCAGGTCGGAGTCGGTCACCGAGGTGACCGCGAGCATGCCGATGCCGTGCAGGCTGAAGGTGCTCTCGGTGATGATCGTGCCGCTCATCAGCACGCCGATGTCCACGCCGAGCACGGTGACGATCGGGCTGAGCGCGCCCCGGAAGGCGTGTTTGATGTACACGCTGCGTCCGGACAGGCCCTTGGCCTTGAGTGTTCGTACGTAGTCCTCGGACAACACGTCCACCATCGTGGATCTGGTGAGGCGGACGTACATGGCCATGTGGATGGTCATCAAACAGATCCACGGCAACAGCAGTCCCGACGCCCATTGGAAGGGATCGTCGGTGAACTGGTGATACTGCGGTCGATCCATCCAGCCCAACTGCTGGACGAAGAGATAGATGAACAGGGGCCCGAGCACGTAGATCGGTGCCGAACCGCTGAGCAGCGCGAAGCCCGTGGCGACCTTGTCGGTCTTCTTGCCCCGCCGCATCGCGGCCAGGATGCCCAGCCCGATACCCAGCGTCATGAACAGCACGACCGCGCCGATGGCCAGCGACACCGTGGTCGGGAAGCGGTCCGCCACCGTGTGCGAAACGTTCTGGTTGTTGGCGAACGAGTAGCCCAGACACGGGAAGTTGCAGGTTTTCTCACCGATGTTACGGCCGGCGAAGATCCCGGATATGAAGATCCAATACTGCTCCAGGAGCGGTTTGGTCAGGCCGAGGTTGTGCCGGACCGTCTCGCGCATCTCTGGCGTGCAGTTCTTGCCACACGACAGGCGCACGACCGAGTCCTCGCCGGAGGCGGCGAAGAACAGGTAGAACGTGATGAGGCTGACGACAAGCAGGATCGCCGCTACGCCGAGCAGCCGCCGGACCAGGAATCGAAACATGAGGCCGGTCTTCCTCCGCGATGTGCCCCCGGCGGTCGATCCGGTCGGACCGGTCGGTCCCGGGAGTCGAACGCGCGACTCCCGGGACCGACCGACCGACGGGCGGATCGACCGCCGACGGGCCTGACGGCTACTTGATGAAGATGTTGTTCAGGTCGATCGCGCCCTTGGAGTTGAGCGCGGCGCCGCCGATCTGCGGGCCGTACACCAGGCGGTGACGCTGGTAGATGTACGGGATGGACGGCACGTCCTGCATGATCTTCTCGTCGAGCTTCATCCACTCGACGGCCTGCGCGTTGGTGTCGGTGATCTTCAGGATGCGGTCGATCTCCGCGTCCACGGCCGGGTTCTTGTACTTGGCGTAGTTCTGGCCGTTGTCGAGCACCTGGCGGCTGTCGTACACCGGGGTGTAGACGGTCGAGCCGGTCGGCCAGTCCGCGCCCCAGCCGGCCCAGTAGAGGTCACACGGCGTGTCGAGCTTGCCGATGACGTCGTAGTACTCCTTGTCGGAGATCTCCTTGCGCTCCATCTGGAAGCCGGCCTTGCCGAGCATGTCCATGATCGGCAGCGCGCGCTCCTGCTGGACCTTGGTCGTGTTGATGCACAGCACGACCTTCTGGCCGACCTTGCCCGCGGCCTCCAGCATCTGCTTGGCCTTGGCCTGGTCGCCGTCCGGCGGCAGACCGTCGAACAGGCTCTTGTACGGCGCGTAGCCCAACTGGGTGGGCGAGGCGATGGTGGTGGAGAAGTCGCCCGCGGTCGGGCCGCCCTCGGCCAGTCGCGCGGACTGGCGCGGGAACGCGATCGCCATCGCCTTGCGGACGTTGACGTCGGTGATCCGCAGGTTGTTGATGTCGAACCGGTTCG
This sequence comes from Embleya sp. NPDC056575, assembly GCF_042793325.1. Lineage (NCBI taxonomy): Bacteria > Bacillati > Actinomycetota > Actinomycetes > Kitasatosporales > Streptomycetaceae > Embleya > Embleya sp. NPDC056575. The sequence continues at coordinate 124,295 of NZ_JBHTVA010000029.1, read as the reverse complement.
CGTACGGGCCGATGCCGTCCGTGACCCGGTTCTTCAGCGCCGGGTCGGTGGCGATCTGCTGGGCGAAGTTGGCGTCGGGACGCTCGTTCAGGGTGAACGCGGCGGCGTCGCTGCCGGCCGCGGCGGTCAGCCGCTGGAACTGCGTCGCGCCCGGGATGCCCATCTCGAACTTGAACTGGTCCACGTACTGGTGGCGCACCGAGTCGCTGGCCGGGTCCCAGTTCGGGTTCTTGTCCAGGATCAGCTGCTTGTCCGGCTCGTGCGTGGTGATCTTGTACGGGCCGCTGGCGAACGGCTTGGTGTCGATCTGCTCCTTGGTGTCCTTCGCCTTGGGCATCGGGGCGGTGGTGCCCATCGCGGCGGCGAAGGGGAAGTCGCCCTGCGGCGAGGCCAGATGGAAGATGATCGTCTTCGCGTCCGGCACCTCGATCTTGTCGTTGGGCAGCTCCGCGCCGTCGTACGGACCGGGGTAGGTCTCCCAGTACTTGTCCGAGCCGGTCAGCCAGCCCTGGATCCAGACCGGGCCCTCGTTCCACGCCTTGTTGAACATGCGCTCGACGCCGTACTTGACGTCGGCGGCCACGATCGGCGTGCCGTCCTCGTACTTCAGGTTGTCCTTGAGCGTGTACTTCCAGGTCTTGCCACCGTCGGTGGTGGTGCCGGTGTCGGTCGCCAGGTCACCGACGAGGGTGGTCTTGTCACCCTCGCGCTTGTAGGTGGTCAGCCGGCGCGAGATCAGCTCGGACACCGTCATCAGGTTGCTGACGTAGGCGCGACCCGGGTCCAGGTGCGAGAAGCCGGTGCGGTTGAGGACGCCTGCCACGCCGCCCTTCTTGGCGCCGGGCACCTCGGCCGCCGGGCCCTTCGAGTCGGCTGCGGTGCCGATCACGACGGACGCCGTCTTGGCGGAGGGTTTCGCCGTGTTGTCCTTCTTGTCTCCGCCGCCGCTGCTGCACGCGGAGGCCGAGGCTGCGAGGGCCCCTACCGCGAACAGCGCGACGAATCGGCGCTTCCCCGTCGATGTCATGTGATCCCCTCATCCAAGAAACCGTTCACCGGGCCCAGGTGCCGCGGCGGGTGGGACGTACGCAGGAGCGGTTGCGCAGGCTCCGGGGTCACGACGGGCACGATCGGCCCGCGCGTGGACCCCGGCCGGTCATCGGTTCGACTTGGGGTCGAGCGCGTCGCGTACCGAATCGCCGAGGAGGTTGAAGGCGAGCACGAAGATCACCATCGCGATGGCCGGGAAGGCCAGGTAGGTGACGTCGCTCTGCATGCCTTCGAAACCCTTGTTGATCATCCGACCCCAGTCCGGAGTGGGTTCGGTCATGCCGACCCCGAGGAAGGACAGCGCCGCCTCGGTGGTCACGTATGTCGGCAGGTCGAGCGTGGCGACGATCAGGATCGGGGTCCACAGGTTGGGCAGGAGTTCCTTGAAGATGATCCGCCCGGATCCCGCCCCGCTGACCTTCGCCGCCTCGATGTACTCGCGTTCGCGCATCGACAGGACCTGGCCCCGCAGGATGCGGGCGATCCGGGTCCAGCCGAACAACGACAGCACGATGATCAGGGCCGTCGCCCGGAGCATCGTCGGTGTCGTCTCGCGCTCGCTGACGAACAGCGCGAGCACGATCGGGGTGAACGCGATGAAGAACAACTGCGAGGGCATCGCCAGCAGGGTGTCGATCACCCGGCTGATCACGTAGTCCACCTTGCCGCCGAGGTATCCGGCGGTGATGCCCAGGATGGTGCCGACCACCGTCACGATGATCACCACGACCACGGCCAGCAGCAGCGAGGTACGGATCCCGTACACGAGCTGCATCAGCACGTCCCGGCCGACCGCGGGTTCGATGCCGAACCAGTGCTCGCCCGAGATGCCGCCGTTGGGCGCGATGGGCGCGCCGACCTCGTTGAGCAGGCCCGGGTGGATCTGCCCGTAACGTGTGTACGGGTCCTTTCCGTACAGCTTTTCGATCAATGGCGCAGCGAAAGCGATCAAGAAAAAGAAAATCACGATCGACGCGGATATGACGCCGCTGCGATCCTTGCGGAAACGCCGCCAGGCGAGCTGGCCGGGCGATCGCCCGACCACCTCTTGCGGTGCCGCCGCGACCCCCGCTTCGGAGAGCGGTGAGTCGGGCGTTCCCGGATTCGGGGATCCTCCCGCCTCCGGGACCAGCTGGGGTTGCATGGTCATGACTGCAAATACCCCCGAGTCGCGGTCGAGTGCGACCGGATTCCGTTTGGTTTGGTGGCCGCACGGACTCTCGCAACCCAATTACCGTGTCGTCAAGAGGACAGTCATACTAAACCCGAGAGCGAAAGATATTCGTCATTTAGGTTTGTTAGAAGTTTCGAATCTGATCGACTTTTGCTCGAAAATGTTAATCGCATTGGAAACATAACGAATATAACCGGGCAAAGATATCGAGTTGGTCTCAGCATGCGAAAAGCCGGTGACCTGCGGGTTCGACCGCAGGTCACCGGCTCGTTTCGGGTCGCCGAACGGCGCCCTTCGTGTGATCAGCGCTTGGCACGCGAGGCCGAGCGGCCCCGCTCCTTCTGATCGAGGACGACCTTGCGGATGCGCACGGTCTCCGGGGTCACCTCGATGCACTCGTCCTCACGGCAGAACTCGAGGGCCTGCTCCAGCGACAGCTTGCGCGGCGGGATCAGCTTCTCGGTCTCGTCGGAGGTGGACGAGCGCATGTTCGTGAGCTTCTTCTCCTTGGTGATGTTGACGTCCATGTCGTCGGCGCGCGAGTTCTCGCCGACGATCATGCCCTCGTACACCTCGGTGGTCGGCTCGACGAACATCTGGCCGCGTTCCTGCAGGTTCATCATCGCGAACGGCGTCGCCACGCCCGCGCGGTCGGCCACCAGGGAGCCGTTGTTGCGGGTCCGGATCTCGCCGAACCAGGGCTCGTAGCCCTCGTGCACGCTGTGCGCGATGCCGGTGCCGCGGGTGTCCGTGAGGAACTCGGTACGGAACCCGATCAGGCCGCGAGCGGGCACCACGAACTCCATCCGGATCCAGCCGGTGCCGTGGTTGGTCATCGTCTCCATGCGGCCCTTGCGGGACGCCAGGAGCTGGGTGATCGCGCCGAGGTACTCCTCGGGCGAGTCGATGGTCAGCCGCTCGACCGGCTCGTGGACCTTGCCGCCCACCTCGCGGGTGACCACCTGCGGCTTGCCGACGGTGAGCTCGAAGCCCTCCCGGCGCATGGTCTCCACCAGGATCGCCAGCGCCAGCTCGCCGCGGCCCTGGACCTCCCACGTGTCGGGGCGCTCGGTGGGCAGCACGCGCAGCGACACGTTGCCGACCAGCTCGCGCTCCAGGCGGTCCTTCACCAGGCGGGCGGTGACCTTGTGGCCCTTGCCCCCCTTGCCGACCAGCGGCGAGGTGTTGGTGCCGATGGTCATCGAGATCGCGGGCTCGTCCACCGTGATCAGCGGCAGCGGACGCGGGTCCTCGGGGTCGGCGATGGTGTCGCCGATCATGATGTCCGGGATGCCGGCGATGGCGATGATGTCGCCGGGGCCGGCCTCCTCGGCGGGCTTGCGCTCGAGCTGGTCGGTCATCAGCAGCTCGGTGATCTTCACCCGCTCGATGGTGCCGTCGTGCCGGCACCACGCGGCCTGCTGGCCCTTGCGGATGGTGCCCTGGTGCACGCGGCACAGCGCGATGCGGCCGAGGAAGTTGGACGCGTCCAGGTTGGTCACGTGGGCCTGGAGCGGCGCGCCCTCCTCGTACTCCGGGGCGGGGATGGAGTCGAGGATGGCCTGGAAGAACGGCTCCAGGCTGTCGCTGTCGGTCGGCACGGTGCCGTCGGCGGGGCGGACGAGCGTGGCCACACCGTCTCGCGCGCACGCGTAGACGATGGGGAACTCGATCTGCTCCTCGGTGGCGTCCAGGTCCATGAACAGCTCGTAGGTCTCGTCGACGACCTCGGAGATGCGCGAGTCGGGACGGTCGACCTTGTTGATGCACAGGATGACCGGCATCTTCGCCGCGAGCGCCTTGCGGAGCACGAAGCGGGTCTGCGGGAGCGGTCCCTCCGACGCGTCGACGAGCAGCACGACACCGTCCACCATCGACAGGCCGCGCTCCACCTCTCCGCCGAAGTCCGCGTGGCCGGGCGTGTCGATGATGTTGATGGTGACCGTGGGGCCACCGTCCTTGGGGTGATAGGCGACGGCGGTGTTCTTCGCGAGAATGGTGATGCCCTTCTCGCGCTCCAGGTCGTTGGAGTCCATCACCCGGTCGTCCATCTGGTGGTGGGCACTGAACGTGCCCGCCTGCTTCAGCATGGCGTCGACGAGGGTGGTCTTGCCGTGGTCGACGTGGGCGACGATGGCGACGTTGCGGATGTCATGGCGCGTGGGCACGGCTGCGTGTCTCTCGGCTTCGGTCGGGGATGCTACGGACGGCCGGCGACCGCGGGCCTCCTCGGTCGTGCGATGGGCATCGCGCGAACCGGCCTGCCTCCTCGGCGCCAAGGTCAATCGTACGGGGAGTAACGCGCGCCGCTCGGTGCCGGCGCCCGCGAGAAGCCGTTCGGGGGGCGTACAGGGCACAATCCGTAGGTGTGAGCGAGTCTGGCGAGTCCTTCAACGAACGCATCCGCAAGCGGTGGTCCCGGCGGGCCGCGGAACGGCGGGACGGAACCTTTGGGCCCGTTCCGGCCGATATGGGGGCGGACGAAACGCCCGCCCCGTCGGATCAGGGCACCCCCGAGGGGCGGGCGCGGGTGCTGTACGAGCGGGCCACCGAGGCCTATCGCGACGGAGATGTCGCGCTGGTCGAACAATTGGCGGATCTGATCCCCGACGGGCCGGAAAGTGAGCCCTATCGCACTTTCGCGCGTGTCCAGTCCCTGGAGGCGCACGCCGACGACGCCGCGGCGGCCGCGGTCGCCCGGGCCTATCTGGACCGGATCGGCCCCAGCCATCCGGCCTGGGACACCACCCGCGCGCTGTTCGGCGAGGTCATGGTGCAGGCGCTGATCATGGGCACGGTGCCGCTCGCGGACAACCTGGCCGCCGCCGAGGAGGCGCTGCGCAAGCCGGGCGATTCGTACCGGCACCCCTCGGGCGCGACGATCCGCTTCGAGGCCGAGGACGACGAACCGCTGCTGATGGTGTTGCACGGAAACGCCGCGAAAGCGGTACGTGCTGCCAAACGCCTGGTGGACACCGAAAAGCGGGCATCCCGCGCCGGGCATGCCGACGCATTGTGCACATTCGCGCTGTGTGTATGCGCCGAGGGCGACATCGTCTCCGCCCGGGAGGCGCTGGCCGAGGCGGAACGTATTCTTCCCGGCCGCCCCCGGATCGCCGCGACCCGGGCCCGGGTGGAATCCAGCCCGGCCGCCACGATGCGCCTCGACGATCGCTGAGTCCGCCCGATCGCCGAATCCGGCGATCGGCGGTCGTCGACAAGATCGTTAAACCTCGATCGGCCCGCCCGATCGAGGATCTTTATCGCCCATCCCCCCTGATCACCGGAATTCGATCTTGTTTTTCGAAGATCGAATTCCGGTGATCTTTCCATTCCCGATCATGTTTTCCCGATCTGTGACCGACGAGATCCGCGAAACACTTTCCATCGATTGATCGTTCGCGCCAGACTGCCGACGTTCCCACCTCGGGAATCCATGGCAAGTCCGCAACACCATCCCCATCCCCCGGCCCCCGACGACGTGGCGCCGGAAAAGCAGGAGGTGAGCGCGATCTTGACGACTCGGGCGCACGAGGACCTGGCCCTTGCCCGGCGCAGGCTCGACGAACTGGCACGGGCGGTGCGCGCTCTGCGCCGCACTCTCGGCGATACGTACGGCGTGCGTCGGCTCTGCGACGACGTGGAGCGGGCTCGGAGCAGTCTCGGCTTCGTGGGCGAGACGATCGCCGAGGCCGAACCCGTGGTCGTGCCCGTCCCGACGCCGACCGAAGTGATGTCCGATCTGCCGTACGACCCGGTCATCTTCGCGGACGCGGACGACGAAGGCGTGGGCGGCATGCGACCGCAGCGCCGGACAGGAAGGTGACGTCTTGGCTACAGGGACGACGGGGCCGGCGGGCAGCACCGGCACCAACGCGCCGGGCCGCGCGCAAATCCCGGCGCGACATCTGCGCACGGACCGCTGGTGGCTCTCGCCCGCGGTGACCGTGACCATCCTGTCCGCGTTCATCGTCTACTCGACCTGGCGGGCGTTCGCGAACGACGACTACTTCGCCGAGCCGTACGTGTCGCCGTTCTACTCGCCCTGTCTGGCGTCCGAGTGCGACAGCATGCCGATGAGCGCCAACGCGCCGCTGTTCGGCGACTGGTGGGGCCTGTCCCCGGCGCTGCTGATCCTGATCTTCCCGCTCGGCTTCCGGCTGACCTGCTACTACTACCGCAAGGCGTACTACCGGGGGTTCTGGGCGTCGCCGTCGGCGTGCGCGGTCCCCGAGCCGCGCGGCTCGTACTCGGGCGAAACCCGGTTCCCGCTGATCCTGCAGAACATCCACCGCTACTTCTTCTGGTTCGCGGCGGTGGTGGCGGTGATCCTGACCTGGGACGTGCTGATCGCGTTCCGCGACGAGCACGGCGCCTGGGGGCACATGGGGCTCGGCACCCTGGTGCTGCTGGCGAACGTGCTGCTGATCTGGGCGTACACGCTGTCGTGCCACTCGTGTCGGCACATCGTCGGCGGCAAGCTCAAGCACTTCTCCAAGCACCCCGTGCGGTATCGCCTGTGGGGCTTCGTGAGCCGGCTCAACGGCCGGCACATGGAACTGGCCTGGGCCTCGCTGTTCGGCGTCGCGCTCGCCGACCTGTACGTGTACCTGGTCGCGAGCGGGGCCTTCGACGATCCCCGCTTCTTCTGAGCGATCCCCCGCACGGTTCCTCGCCCCGGCACCAACGTCCCAGCCCAGTACAGGAGTGGCACTCGTGTCCGAAGTGGAACGTCATTCGTACGACGTGGTCGTGATCGGCGCGGGCGGCGCCGGACTGCGGGCCGCCATCGAGGCCCGCACGCGCGGCCTGCGCACCGCCGTGGTCTGCAAGTCGCTGTTCGGCAAGGCCCACACGGTGATGGCCGAGGGCGGCATCGCCGCCTCGATGGGCAACGTGAACTCGCAGGACGGCTGGAAGGTGCACTTCCGCGACACCATGCGCGGCGGCAAGTTCCTCAACCACTGGCGGATGGCCGAGCTGCACGCCAAGGAAGCCCCGGACCGCGTCTGGGAGTTGGAGTCCTGGGGCGCGCTGTTCGACCGCACCGCCGACGGCCGGATCAGCCAGCGCAACTTCGGCGGCCACGAGTATCCGCGCCTCGCGCACGTCGGCGACCGCACCGGACTGGAGTTGATCCGCACCCTCCAGCAGCGCATCGTCGCGCTCCAGCAGGAGGACGAACGCGAGTTCGGCGACCCCGAGGCACGGCTGAAGGTCTTCCAGGAGTGCACGATCACCCGGCTGCTGACCGTGCCCGACGCCGGCTCCGAGGCGGGCAACCGGATCGCGGGCGCGTTCGGTTACTGGCGTGAGTCGGGCCGGTTCACCGTCTTCGACGCGCCGGCGGTGGTGCTGGCCACGGGCGGGATCGGCAAGGGCTTCAAGGTCACCTCGAACTCGTGGGAGTACACGGGCGACGGGCAGGCGCTCGCGTTGCTCGCGGGCGCGCCGCTGATCAACATGGAGTTCGTCCAGTTCCACCCGACGGGGATGGTCTGGCCGCCGTCGGTGAAGGGGATCCTGGTCACCGAGTCGGTGCGCGGCGACGGTGGGGTGCTGCTCAACTCCGAGGGCAAGCGCTTCATGTTCAGGTACATCCCGGACGTTTTCAAGGAGAAGTACGCCCAGACCCCCGCCGAGGGCGACCGCTGGTACACCGACCAGGAGAACAACAGGCGCCCGCCCGAGCTGCTGCCCCGGGACGAGGTGGCGCGGGCGATCAACTCCGAGGTCAAGGCCGGTCGGGGCTCACCGCACGGTGGGGTGTTCCTGACCGTGGTCGGCCGGATGGCCGGCGGCACCGAGGAGATCCGCCGCAAACTGCCGTCGATGTACCACCAGTTCAAGGAACTGGCCGACGTGGACATCACCACCGAGGCGATGGAGGTGGGTCCGACCTGCCACTACGTGATGGGCGGGATCGCGGTGGACCCGGACACCGCGGCCACCCCGGGCGTGCTCGGCCTGTACGCGGCCGGCGAGGTCGCCGGCGGCATGCACGGCAGCAATCGGCTCGGCGGCAACTCGCTGTCCGATCTGCTGGTGTTCGGCCGCCGGGCGGGCGAACACGCGGCGCGTTACGCCGAGGAGATCGGCGAGGCACGGCGCGAGGCCCCGCAGGAGCAGCTGGAGGCGGCGGAGGCCGAGGCACTGGCACCGTTCGCCGTGGAGAGCGCGGAGAACCCGTACACGGTCCACCAGGAGCTCCAGCAGACCATGAACGACCTGGTCGGCATCATCCGCCGGGAGGGCGAGATGGCCGAGGCGCTGACCCGCCTGGAGGAGCTCAAGGCGCGCGCGGCCAAGGCGGGCGTGGAGGGCCACCGGCAGTACAACCCGGGCTGGCACCTGGCCCTGGACCTGCGCAACATGCTCCTGGTGTGCGAGTGCGTGGCGCGCTCGGCCCTGGAGCGGCAGGAGAGCCGCGGCGGGCACACCCGCGACGACTTCCCGGCGATGTCCGCCGAGTGGCGTCGGGTGGTGCTGGCGTGCTCGATCGTCGACCCCGACGCGCAGACCCTGTCCGTGCGGCTGACCAGGAGCGAGGCCGTGCCGATGCGCGCCGACCTGCTGGAGCTGTTCGAGCGGGACGAGCTGACGAAGTACCTCACCGACGCGGAGCTTCCCGGGAAGGACGGCTGATGGCCCACAAGGCGGACTTCCGCATCTGGCGCGGCGACACCGAGGGCGGCGAGCTGCGCGACTTCAAGGTCGAGGTGAACGAGGGCGAGGTGGTCCTCGACATCATCCACCGGCTCCAGGCCACCCAGGCCCCGGACCTGGCGGTGCGGTGGAACTGCAAGGCGGGCAAGTGCGGTTCGTGCAGCGCGGAGATCAACGGCCGGCCGCGGTTGTTGTGTATGACCCGGATGAGCACGTTCGCGCCGGACGAGGTGGTCACGGTCACCCCGATGCGCACCTTCCCGGTGATCCGCGACCTGGTCACCGACGTGTCGTTCAACTACGCGAAGGCCCGGCAGGTGCCCTCGTTCACGCCGCCGGAGGGGCTGAAGCCGGGCGAGTACCGGATGCAGCAGGTCGACGTGGAGCGCTCGCAGGAGTTCCGCAAGTGCATCGAGTGTTTCCTGTGCCAGAACACCTGCCACGTCATCCGCGACTTCGAGGACAACAAGGCGGCGTTCTCCGGCCCGCGCTTCCTGATGCGGATCGCCGAGTTGGACATGCACCCCCTGGACGTGGCGGACCGGCAAAAGGCCGCGCAGGAGGAGCACGGGCTCGGCCTGTGCAACATCACCAAGTGCTGTACGGACGTGTGTCCGGAGCACATCCACATCACCGACAACGCGCTGATCCCGATGAAGGAACGGGTCGCCGACCGCAAATACGACCCGCTGGTCTGGCTGGGCAACAAGATCCGCCGGCGGGGGTCCGGAGACTGAGCCGGGGCGGGGGCGGGGGCCGCCGGTCGGGCGGGCATCGATCCCGCACGAAGGCGGCCACTCGCACAACAGATCGACGGGTGCGCGCGTTTTGAGAGGGTGAAGATCGCCACCTCGCTGCACCGCCGCCCGGATTCCGCGAGGCGGCGGCCGGCCGCCGGGGCCACCGCCCCCGGCCCGGTCGGCCCGCCGGCCGCCCCGCTCGCGACGCCCGCCTCCCCGCGGCGCCTGGCCGCCCTGGACGGGCTGCGCTTCCTCGCCGCGCTCATGGTCGTGCTGTACCACTACGCCGGTTACGCCGGCGGCATCGGGAACGGGGCCTGGAACGGCAAGTCCACGGCGGTGCTCTTCCCGACCGTGTCCGGGATCGCCGCGTACGGCTGGCTCGGGGTTGAACTGTTCTTCCTGATCAGCGGGTTCGTGATCTGCATGAGCAGTTGGGGGCGCACCCTGGGCGACTTCTTCCGCTCGCGGGTGGTCCGGCTCTACCCGGCCTACTGGGCGGCGGTGTTGGCGACAGCCGTGGTGCTGAGGTTGTGGCCGACGGTGCGCGGCGCGCCGAGGCCGGGCGACGTGCTGACCAACCTGACGATGCTGCACGAGGCGCTGGGCGTGCGGCATGTGGACGGCGTGTACTGGACGTTGTGGGCCGAACTGCGCTTCTACCTGCTCTTCGCCCTCGTCGTCGGGTTCGGCCGCGGCGTCACGTACCGGCGCACGGTCCTGTTCTGCGTGACGTGGACGGTGGCCGCGGTGGCGGTCACCTCGACCGGGGACGAACTCCTGGAGTCCGTCGTCCAGCCGAGGTTTGCCCCGTTCTTCATCGGCGGCGTCGCGCTGTACCTGGTCCGCCGATTCGGCCCCGACCCGCTGCTGTGGGGCATCGTGGGGATGTCGTGGCTGTTGGCCCTGCACTCGACCGCCGCGGAGATCCCGCGCCAGGTGGACGCGAACCACCCGCACCTGTCCGCGACGATCTGCATGGGCGTGGTCACCGCCTTCCACGCGGTGATGATCGCCCTCGCGCTGGGTCTGCTGGACCGGATCACCTGGTCCGGGCTGACCACTCTCGGCGCCCTCACGTACCCGCTCTACCTGCTCCACGAGAACATCGGCTGGACCCTGATCCACTCCCTCGACCGCCCGGGCCGCTCGGCCTTCGTGGTCCTGGGCGCGGTCACCCTCGGCATGATCGTGGCCGCGTGGCTCCTGCACCGCATGATCGAACGCCCGTTGGCGAGGATCCTGAACCGGGCCCTGGTCCGGGGCATCGCCCGGATGCGCGAGTCGGCGCCGGAACCGCGCCGGGCGTGAGGGGAGCGCCGCCTACACCGGCGCGGTCGGTGCATTCGGGCACCCGCAACGGCTATTCCGGAAGCGGGAGTTCGAACCAGACCGTCTTGCCGTGGCCGGATTTTCGGCTGCCCCAGCGTTCGGCGAGCTGGTTGACCAGTTGCAGGCCCCGGCCGCCCTCGTCGGTGTCGTCGGCCTCGCGCATGCGCGGCAGGGTGGTGCCCGCGTCGGCGACCTCGCACAGCAGCGCCCGGCCACGCAGCAGGCGCAGCCGGATCGGGCCCGCGCCGTAGCGCAGCGCGTTGGTGACGAGTTCGCTGACCAGCAGTTCGGTGATGTCGACCAGGGCGTCCAGGCCCCACTCGGTGAGCGTCTTGCGGCTCAGCTCGCGGGCCCGGGAGACCACGGCGGGTTCGGCGGGCAACCACCACGAGGCGACCGAGTCCTCGGCGAGGGCGTCCAGGCGGGCCACCAGGAGGGCCACGTCGTCGAATCCGGGCTCCTCGTGCACGTCCGCGACGATCCGGTCGGCGGTGCGCTCCAAGGGCCCCGGCGGGCCCGCGAGGGCGTCGCACAGCAGGCCGATGCCGACGTCGAGCGAGCGGTCCCGGGTCTCCACCAGGCCGTCGGTGTACAGCACCAGCGTGCTGCCCGACTCGACCGCGAAGTCGCCCTGTTCGAAGCCCAATCCGCCCACGCCGAGCACGGTGCCCGGCGGGTTGTCGACCACCCTGGGCCGACCCGTCGGCGGCACCAGGATCGGCGGCATGTGGCCCGCGCTGGCGAACTCGCAGGTACGCGCCACGGGGTCGTAGACCACGTAGACACACGTCGCGTAGTGCAGTTCCCCGAGCCCCACCACGATGTCGTCCAGATGCCCCAGCACCTCGGCGGGCGGCAGTTCCAGCCCCGCCAGGGTGCGCACGGCGGTGCGCAACTGGCCCATCACCGCCGCCGCGTGCACCCCGTGGCCCATCACGTCGCCGACCACGAGCCCGATCCGGCCGCCGGACAGCGGGATCACGTCGTACCAGTCGCCGCCGACCTCGGTGACGGAGCTGCCCGGCAGGTAGCGGTGTGCGACCGCGATGCCCGGCAGGTCCGGGAGGTTCTGCGGGAGCAGGCTGCGCTGCAACATCACCGCGGTCTCGCGCTGGTGGTGGTACAGCCGCGCGTTGTCCACCGACACCGCCGCGCGCGAGCCCAGTTCGGTGGCCAGGGTCAGGTCGTCGGGGTCGAAGGCGGGCCGGCCCTCGCCGCGCCCGAGCAGCAGCGTGCCCAGCACCACGCCCCGGGCGCTGAGCGGGACCACGATCATCGTGTGCAGCCCGAGGGCCCGCGCCGCCTCGGCCCGGGTCGGGTCGTGGATCAGCTCGTCGTACATCTCGTCCTGCACGTTGCGCATCAGGTACGAGCCGCCCGTGCGCAGGCAGCGGCCGAACGTGGAGTCGGCCGCGTAGACCAACGTGCTGCCCTGGCGCAGCAGTTCGTCGGTGTACCGCCCCGGGCGCGCGCCGCGTGAGGCGACGCGCTGCAGGCGGGCCTTCTCGGCGTGCGCGCCGGGCGGGATCTCCTCGCCCTGCACGATGGCCTCCAGCAGGTCCACCGCGGCCAGGTCGGCGAATCCGGGCACCACCGACGCGGTCAACTCCTCCGCGATCCGGGGGATGTCGAGGGTGGCGCCGAGCCGGGTGCCGGCCTCGTTCAGCAGCGCGAGCCGCTTGCGCGCGGCGTCGACCTTGACCATCGCGTAGTGCCGCTCGGTCACGTCGATCAGCGAGCAACTGATGCCCAGGATCCGACCGCCGGGCGCCTCCAGGCGGTTGTACGACATCGACCACACCGTGCGCGGGCTGCCGTCGACGGGGATCGGGCCGAAGATGCGCGAGTCGACCACGGGCTCGCCGGTCTCCAGGACGCGCTGCTGGATGGTGCGCACCCGCTCGGTGTCCATCCCGGGGCGGACCTCTTCGAGCCGGCGCCCGATGTGCGCCTCGACCGGCGTGCGGTTGATCGCGGCGAGCGCGTCGTTGACCGCGACGTAGCGCAGGTCGGCGTCGAAGATGCCGACCCCGATCGGCGACTGGTCGAACAGCGCCTCGCGGATCGCGAGGTCGGCCTCGACCTTGTGCACCACCGCCGAGTCCATCGAGGTGATCAGCACGAACCGGTTGCCGTCCAGGTCCTCGGCGAAGGCGGCCCGCGACTCGACCGTGCACAGCGTGCCGTCGCCGCGACGCATCGTGTACAGCCCGGCGAACACGTCGACGCCGGACACCGCGTCGGTCGTGGCCGCCTGCTGCTCGGGGGTGAACGGCGGATGCACCAGGTCGACCGCACGGGCGCCGAGGATGTCCTCGCGCCGGTAGCCGAACAGCTGCTCGGCGGCGGCGCTCCACATCACGATCCGGCCCTCGGCGTCGAGCACCCAGGTGGCCGACGGGACGAGATCGAACAGGGACCCGGGCACCGTCGAGCGCCGGGCCGGGTCCCCCGGATTCCGGTCGACTTCTCGGCGCTGCTCCATGGACGGCGGATTCCTTTGTCGCTGCTACTCCGGACCGTTTTCCCGAATGATCACCATCTCAAGCCCGGCCCCCGGGCACGACCGGGTCGACCTTATCCACGCATCGGTGGCGATTCGTCACCCATGACCCGCCTTCCGGTAGCCGACTCGCCCATGACCGACGCGACCAGGTCCACCGCCGGTCGATCCGCCGCGAGCCAGTCCAGGTCCGCCACCGCGGTCGGGGCGAGCCACCGCACTTGCGAGTGGTCCTGGAGCGGGCGCGGCTCACCCGAGACGAGATCGGCGAGCCACACGTGCAACACGTACCCTGTCCCGAGCGGCCACGCACCGGGCAACCGGCGCACCGGGCGCACGGTCACGCCCAGCTCCTCGCGGCATTCGCGCACCAGCGCGGCGGTCTCGTCCTCGCCCGGCTCGACCTTGCCGCCGGGGAACTCCCAACCGCCCGCCAACGCGGCGGGCGCGCTGCGGCAGGCGGCCAGCAGGCGTCCCCGGTGGAGGATCGCGGCGCCGACGACGATGCGGGTCCCGGTCATGGCGGACAACTCTACGTGCCGAGCGGGCGCCGCAGCAGGCAACCTTTGTCGGTTCGCGAGCGTCTGTCTTCGGGGACATGCTTCCCGAACGGACCGGATCCGGACGCGGGTCGCCGAACGAGGTGGGGTGGGCTGTGGCGGGATTCCGGTACCCGGGCCTGCGGGGGGTGGGCCGCGCGCTCGCGGTATTCGCCGCGGCCGCCGCCGTACTCGCCGTGTTCGCGCTGTCCCGGCTGACCGCGCACGCGAACGATCCCGCCGCGCGGGCCCGCTCCGCCGCGGTGGACGTCGGCTGCGACGGGCGCGACCGGCAGGGCTGGGTGAGCGTGCCCGTGTCCTTCTCCGGCGAGACCTTTCGGGTCCAGGCGTACCTGCCGCAGAGCTACGACGGCACCGATCCCCGGCCGCTGGTGCTCAACCTGCACGGCAGCAACAGCACCGGCGCGGCGCAGATGGCGATCACCGGGATGGGTGCGTCGGCCGAGCGCCACGGATTCGTCGTCGCGATCCCCGAGGGCGGGCTGAAGTATCCGGGCAGCGGTCCCGGGCGGGCCTGGAACATCCCCGGCGTGCCGCTGTACGGCGGGCACCCGGCCGCGGCGGGCGGTCGGGACGAGGTCGGCTTCGTGGGCGCCGCGCTGGACGCGCTGGACCGCTCGTTGTGCCTGGACGATCGGCGGGTGTACGCGACCGGGTTCTCCGGCGGTGCGCGGATGACGTCGCTGCTGGGGTGCACGCTCAGCCGGCGGATAGCGGCGATCGCCCCCGTGGCGGGTCTGCGCGCGGACGGCACGGACGGGGCCCGGCCGGCGCCGTGTCGGCCGATCCGGCCCGTCCCGGTGCTGACCTTCCACGGGCTGGCCGACCAGGCGAACCCCTACGACGGCGGGCCCGCCTCGCGCTGGACGTACACGGTGCCCGAGGCGGCGCGGCGCTGGGCCGGCATCGACGGCTGCCCGGGCAAGCCGGTGCGCACACGCGTGTCCCGGCACGTGGAGCGCACGACGTACGGCGACTGCGCGGGCGGTACGTCGGTGGTCCTGTACACCCAGTCCGACGCGGGGCACACCTGGCCGGGCGCGGCCGGCGTCGAGGTGCGCGGCTTCGGGCGGATCAACCAGGAGATCTCGGCGAACGACCTGATGTGGGCCTTCTTCAGCAAGTACTCGTTGTGAGGCGGCTGCTCGCGGTGACGCGGCCCCGCGGCGCGGGGCGGTCGGGGTTCAGGACTGCGGGCGCAGCCGGTCGAAGCCGCGCATGATCGCCCGATGCGCGGGTCGCTCCACCAGCACCGTGAGCAGCCAGCCGAGACCGATCGCGAGCAGGCCCAGCGCCAGGAGTTGGCCCCACGCGCCGACCCCGTGGTCCTGGAGGCGGCGCATCACCACGTAGCCGATCGACTGGTGCACCAGGTAGACCGCGTAGGTGATGCCGGCGATCCATTCGAGCACGCGACCGGCCCACCCGGGCAGGAAGCGGTTCCAGTCCGGGCCGAGCGCCGCCACGCAGATCGCGGCGATGCCGATCGCCAGTCCGACGCTCCAGGACACGTGCCGGGTCTGGCACAGATGCGCGAACGTACAGGTGCCCAGCAGGAGTACCGCGTGCGCGCCGCGCACCCGCCGCCGCGACCACAGGTGCACGACGATGCCCGCCACGAACAGGTGCACGCGGTACAGGCCGAAGCCGTCGTAGAGGGTGCGGAACGCCTCCGACTGCAGGTGCAGCCGGATCGGCAGCAGCAACATCTCGACCAGCAGCACCGTCCACAACGCCCGGGCCGTCGCGTCGCCGTGCACCCGACGCCAACGCCACAACGCGAAAATCGCGGTGAACCAGACGAGTTGCAGCGGAATCGTCCAATAGGCCGCGTCCACATAGGTGTAGGACTGCGGTTTCCAGTTCCACAACATGGCCAGATTGGCCAGCACGTCGCGCAGGTCCGGCGCGTACCACCCCGGCGGCGCGCACAACCGCAGGAACAGCGAGGTGCCCAGGACGCCGACCAGGAAGGCGGGCACCATCCGCGCCATCCGGCCGACCCACCAGCGGACCACGTCCCCCCGGCGCAGCGAGTGCGCCGCGAAGTAGCCGGAGACGACCAGGAGCAGGCTCGCGCCGATCTGGTACGGGAACACGATCGGGCGGGAGACCAGTTCGGGATGCCACTGGCGGGCCAGGTAGGTGCCGTGGAAGAGCAGGACCAGCGCCACGAACGCCACCCGCAGCAGATCCCAGCTGACCCGGCGCCGTTTCGCGGGTCCCCGATCGGCCGAGGTGTCGTTCTCGGGCCGTTCCGCTGAGCTGAAGGGCATCCGACGTCTTCCCGTGGACGGCGTGGGCGGGCACGGGTACGGCAGATCCGCGACCGGCCCCGACCAAAGGACCCTATTACGTGCGCTTTGCCGCTCGGACGCCGATGGATCATCGATCGGCGCCCGTACGATGGACCCATGTCGTCAACCAGCCGCGTCCTGCTCGCCGCCCCCCGGGGCTACTGCGCGGGCGTCGACCGAGCCGTCGAGACCGTCGAGAAGGCCCTCGATCTGTACGGTGCGCCGGTGTACGTGCGCAAGCAGATCGTGCACAACAAATACGTCGTCGAGACGCTGGAGAAGCGTGGGGCGATCTTCGTGGAGGAGACGGCGGAGGTGCCCGAGGGCGCCACGGTCGTCTTCTCCGCGCACGGGGTGGCCCCCGTGGTGCACGAGGAGGCGGCGGCCCGCTCGCTGCGCACGATCGACGCAACGTGTCCGCTCGTGACCAAGGTGCACAAGGAGGCCGTGCGCTTCGCCGAGGAGGGCTACGACATCCTCCTGATCGGCCACGAGGGCCACGAGGAGGTGATCGGCACCTCCGGCGAGGCGCCCGACCACATCCACCTGGTGGACGGGCCCGAGGACGTCGCCAACGTCGAGGTGCGCGACCCGTCGAAGGTGGCCTGGTTGTCCCAGACCACGCTGTCCGTGGACGAGACCGTGGCCACCGTCAAGGAGCTGCGCAAGCGGCTGCCGCTGCTGATCGACCCGCCCAGCGACGACATCTGCTACGCGACGCAGAACCGCCAGGTCGCGGTGAAGCAGATCGCCGCCGAGTCGGACCTGGTGATCGTGGTCGGCTCGACCAACTCGTCCAACTCGGTGCGCCTGGTCGAGGTCGCGTTGGAGGCGGGTGCGCGCGCGTCGTATCTGGTCGACTACGCGGAGGAGCTGCGGGAGGAGTGGCTGGAGGGGGTCGGCACGGTCGGCGTCACCTCCGGGGCCTCGGTGCCCGAGGTGCTGGTCGACGGCGTGCTGGCCTGGCTCGCCGAGCGCGGCTTCGGCGATGTGCACATCCACCGCTCGGTCGAGGAGCGGTTGCAGTTCGCGTTGCCGCAGGAGTTGCGGCGGGATCTGCGCAACGCCTGAGCGGTGGCGCGTGGGCGCGACGTGTGGGGCCTGTCCGGGTGCGCTCGGGCGGGCCCTTTCGGGTGGCGGGCCCGGCGGCGGCGGGCGGGCCGCTCGGGCGCGGGCGGTTCCGGTTCGGGCGCCGGTGCTCAGGTGCGGTCGTTCAGGCGGCGTTT
Source organism: Embleya sp. NPDC056575 (assembly GCF_042793325.1). NCBI lineage: Bacteria > Bacillati > Actinomycetota > Actinomycetes > Kitasatosporales > Streptomycetaceae > Embleya > Embleya sp. NPDC056575. Next base: position 106,747 of record NZ_JBHTVA010000029.1, on the reverse strand, counting down.
GACCAGGACCACGACGGCGGCCAGGGCGGTGCCGCCCCACAGCAGGCCGGCCTTGAAGGACAGCGCGGTGAGCAGGTCCAGGCCGACCCGGGTGAGGTAGCTCTCGTGCGTGTCGCCGCCGAGGAGGGTGCTGACCAGCGCGACGGTCACGGCGAAGGCGATCGGGGGCGCGATGATGGCGGCGATCCAGTCCTGCGCGCGTACCTTCCAGGCCACGAAGACGGAGCTGATCAGGAACGCGAGGCCGAACACGATGCCGAGGCGGTCGGTCGCCAGGTGGTCGACGAGGCCGCCGAGCAGGGTGCCGCCGAGGCCGAACACGGCCGCGCCCGCGGCGGTGAGGCCGCCGGTGTGGGCCGGTCGATACGCGCCGGAGGCACCGGGCGGGCGCCGGGACGGGCCGGGACGTGGTTGTGGGCGGGCGGCCCGCTGCGGCTGGGCCCGTCGGGGCCGGGCGGCGCGTTCCACGGGCCCGCGCTCGGCCGGCGGTGTGCCCGCGGTGGGTGGGGGCGGTCCGGTCGGCGGTCGACGACGCACCGGCTCACCTCGTCCCGGCGCCGGCACGGCAGACCGCTTCGGTGGGTTCCGGGGCGGGACGGGACGCGCTCCCGCTCGGCTGCGCTGTTCCATCCCCACAAGGTATTGCCGCATCACGGTCAAAACCGTCCAAGAACACGAAAAACCTCACCCCGTCCGTGTCGAACCGTGCGCCCGGTCGCCGTTCCGTCCTCGATTGTCCGTCCTCGATCGTCGTGGATCGTTGTGCTTGTGCCCCCGATCCGGGCGGGCTCACCAGGGAGGACGCTCGCGGGGCGGGAATCGGTGGCGGAATCGGCCGACCGATTCGGCGGACGGGCGAAATCGGGCGGGTGGGCCGTCACCCCCGGGCGCCGCTCTCCGCGAGGTCGACGGCGCGGACCACCTCGTCGGTGCTCAGCACCCGGACCGCGATGTCGCGCGGCGCGGCGTACCGGCGCAGGTCCACCGCCAGATACGCCAACGTGTCCTTGTCCAGGAAGTTGATCGTGTGCTGCTTCCGGGAGGCGTCGCGCATCGTGCAGCGCACCACCGCGTAGCACGGGGCGTCGCCGGTGCCGACCTTGAGCTTCGCCTCGACCGCGCCGATCTCCTCCCAGCGCAGACCGCGGGTGCGGAACAGGCCGTGGAAGACCAGGCCGTTGGGGCCGATCGACAACTTCCGGTACTGATAAAGCGCGTAGCCCAGGAGTACGAACAGGGTCAGCCCGCCCCACAGTGCGACGCTCCAGGGGGTCGACAGGCCCGTATCGGCCAGGTCGAACAGGCCGAGCCCCACCGGGACGAACGCGGTGACCAGCAGGATCCGCATGGGTTTGGCCTCCCACAGGACGCCGTCCGTCAGCTGCCTGCGGTTGAGGTTGATGTTCGAGGTGCGGCTCATCGATGTCCCCGTCGTCGAGTGTCCGGCGTACGAAACCAGGGATGCTACTGGCCGCGGGCCACCGCCTACACTTCCCGGAGGCGCTTGTATGTCCGCAGCGCGCCACATCGATCGCCGAGAAGCCAGGGAATCCAGTTGTCGCTCACCATCGGAATCGTCGGCCTGCCCAATGTCGGCAAGTCGACCCTCTTCAACGCCCTGACCAAGAACGACGTGCTCGCGGCGAACTACCCCTTCGCGACCATCGAGCCGAACGTGGGCGTGGTGGGCGTACCGGACCCGCGACTGGACAAGCTGGCGGAGATCTTCGGGTCGGCCCGCAAGATCCCGGCCACGGTCGACTTCGTGGACATCGCGGGCATCGTGCGCGGCGCGTCCGAGGGTGAGGGCCTGGGCAACAAGTTCCTCGCCAACATCCGCGAGTCGGACGCGATCTGCCAGGTCATCCGGGTCTTCACCGACCCCGACGTGGTGCACGTCGACGGCAAGATCTCGCCGGCCGACGACAAGGAGATCATCGAGACCGAGCTGATCCTGGCCGATCTGCAGACCATCGAGAAGGTGCTCCCGCGCCTGCAGAAGGACTCGCGGCTGCAGAAGGACAAGATCGCCGTCGCCGCCGCCGTGCAGCAGGCCAAGGAGGTCCTGGAGGCCGGCACCACGGTCTTCGCCGCGGGCCTGGACCCCGAGCCGCTGCGCGAGCTGCACCTGCTGACCGCCAAGCCCTTCCTGTACGTCTTCAACGTGGACGAGGAAGAGCTGGTCAACGAGACGCTCAAGGCCGAGCTGCGCGAGCTGGTCGCGCCGGCCGAGGCGATCTTCCTCGACGCCAAGATCGAGTCCGAGCTGATCGAGCTGGACGAGGCCGAGGCCCTGGAACTGCTGCAGAGCCTGGGCCAGGAGGAATCCGGCCTGTCGATCCTGGCCCGCGTCGGCTTCGACACCCTGGGCCTGCAGACCTACCTGACGGCCGGCCCCAAGGAGGCCCGCGCCTGGACGGTCCCCAAGGGCGCCACCGCCCCCGAGGCCGCCGGCGTCATCCACACCGACTTCCAGCGCGGCTTCATCAAGGCCGAGGTGATCGGCTTCGCCGACCTGGTCGAAACCGGCGGCCGCGCCGAGGCCCGCACCAAGGGCAAGGCCCGCATGGAGGGCAAGGACTACATCATGCAGGACGGCGACGTGGTGGAGTTCCGCTTCAACGTGTAGTCGATTTCGTTACTTCACGCGAGTTGATGTCGCAAGCGTGCAGGCCGGAAGGGGTCGGCTTCTCCAGGAGCCGACCCCTTCGCCGTCACCGTGCCGGATGGGTGCTGGAAATTCTGATGCCGGATCAGCCGACATCAAGTGTCGTAGACGGTGGAGCGGTGTCCGACGTGAACGACCCAGACCACCAGCTCCCCGTTGTCGATCGTGTAGACGACGCGGTAATCGCCGACTCGCAGGCGGCGACGCTCGGGCCGGGATATGAGCGCCGTGGTGTTGAAGCCGAGAGGGTCGGTCTCCAACTCGGTCAGCTTGGCCAGGATGCGCAGTGCCATCTCGCGAGGGATCTTCCGGAGTTCGGCCTGTGCCTCGGGGCGGAAGACGGTTCGGTACTCACTCACCGCGCGCCAGCGTCTCCCTCATGATGTCCTCGATCGGGATGCCGGGTGCGCGGTTGGCCATGCGCTCGTCGATGATCCGGTTGATCTCGCGCTCTTCCCACTCCTGGTACTTGCGCAGCACCTCGATGGAGACGACGGCGGCGACTTCCTTGCCGCGGCGCGTAATCACCGTGGGCACGTCGTCGCGGTCAGCGCGCTCCACGACCTCCGCCAGGTGTGCGCGCACGTCGCGGATGGACTCCATGGGCAGTGGCTGCGTCATGCGCTCAAGAGTACCGGGTGTCCCATGTGTACACAACGCACCGCCGTAGCGGGACCCGGCCGGTTGGCGAACCCTCGGCACGTTTGGACAAACAGGCAGGTCAGGCGGCAAAGCGGCCCGGCTGCTCTTCGGAGTGGCCGGGCTGTTTCGGTCGTGGGCCGGTTCGGGCTCAGGGGTTGGGGGTGCGGAGGCGGGCCAGGGATGTGCTCAGGGCTTTGTCGAGGGCCTTGGACATCGGGCGTTCGGCCAGGCGGTGGAGGAGCCAGGCGGATATGAACATCGTGACCGTCACCGCGGCGAGGACGGGCCAGGCGGGGCGGCCCGGGCGGTAGAGGGCGTGGATCAGGGTCCAGCCGAGGTTTTCGTGGAGCAGGTAGAGCGGGTAGGTCAGGGCGCCCAGGCCGGTCAGGCCGGACCAGGAGACGCGGTCCAGCTTGCCGAGGGCGACGGCGATCATCAGCGCGTAGAACACGGTGACCACGGCCATGCAGATCGTCGCGGACAGGTGTGGCGGGTTCGCGTCCACCCGGCGGGGCATCTCCTCGACCGTGGAGTTCTGGGCCAGTAGCCAGGACATGCCGACGATGCCCCACAGCAGCGGGTCGGGGCCGAATCGGCGGACCAGGTACAGCGCGACGCCGCCGATGAAGAACGGGGCGTACCTCGGCTCCGTGACGGCCTGGAGCAGGTCGTCGTGCGCGCCGGCGCCGGAGACACCGACCACCGTCCACGCCACGCAGAACAGGACCGTACGCCGGTAGGTGACCCCGCGACCGAACCCCACCACCAGGGCGAACAGCAGGTAGAAGCGCAGTTCGGCCCACAGGGTCCAGTACACGCCGTCGACGTGCGGGACGCCCAGCGGCTGTTGCAGCATGGTCAGGTTGGTCAGCACGTCGCTCGGCCCGGGCGCGTGCCGCACCGTCGGCCACAGCCGCAACACCACGGCGCTGAGCAGTATCGCCACCCAGTAGGCCGGGTAGAGCCGGACCACACGGGAGCGGAAGAAGTCGCCCAGGGTGCGCCCCCAACCGCTCATGCAGATCACGAACCCGCTGATCAGGAAGAACAGTTCGACTCCGAGCCAGCCGTAGGCGGCGAACCGGGACAGGCCCGGCAGCAGTTCCGCCGCGGACCGGCCGTCCCAGGCCCGGGTCTCGTCGCCGCTCTCGTAGCCGGCGTAGTGGTACAGCATGACCATGACCGCGGCGAGGAAACGAAGCCCGTCCAGAGCGGCCAGCCGGACCCTGGGCGACTTGCCCACGTGCGCGACGGGTGGGGCCTCGATCGGTCCGAGTCTCACTGGTCTCATGACTGCATAAATGCTCGACGCCCTTGTTTCGTTGTGTCGATCGCCGCATCGGAGTGCGTGGAGACCGGGCGGATAACCTCTGGGGATGGCTCTCACGACGTCCGCCGAAGCGCCCCTGCCCGTGGCCGAGATCTCTCGGTTGATCGGGGGGTGGATCGATCGGCTCGGGGCGGTGTGGGTCGAGGGGCAGATCACCCAGCTCAGCCGGCGGCCCGGGGCCGGGGTGGTGTTCATGACGCTGCGCGACGCCGAGCACGACGTGTCGATCTCGGTGACCTGCTACCGGAAGGTCTTCGACGCGGTCGGGGACATCGTGTCCGAGGGGTCACGGGTGGTCGTGCACGCCAAGGCGGACTGGTATCGGGCGCGCGGGACGTTGTCGTTGCGGGCGGCGGAGATTCGGCCGGTGGGCATCGGGGAGTTGTTGGCCCGGCTGGAGCAGTTGAAGCGATCGCTCACCGCGGAGGGGTTGTTCGATCCTCGGCACAAGCGGGCGTTGCCGTTCCTGCCGCACCGGGTCGGGCTGGTGTGCGGGCGGGCCTCGGCGGCCGAGCGGGACGTGTTGGAGAACGCGCGGCGGCGGTGGCCGGCGGTGCGGTTCGCGGTGCGGAACGTCGCGGTGCAGGGGGTCAGCGCGGTGTCGCAGGTGATCGCGGCGGTCCGGGAGTTGGACGCCGATCCGGATGTGGATCTGATCGTGGTGGCTCGCGGGGGTGGCAGCGTCGAGGATTTGCTGCCGTTCTCGAGCGAGGAATTGGTGCGGGTGGTGTTCGCCTGTACGACGCCGGTGGTGAGTGCGATCGGGCATGAGCCGGACTCGCCGCTGCTGGATCTGGTGGCGGACTTTCGGGCTTCGACACCCACGGACGCGGCGAAGCGGATCGTGCCGGACATCCGCGAGGAGTTGCACAAGGTGCACCAGGTGCGCGATCGGGGGCGGCTCGCGTTGCGGGCGCGGTTGGATCGGGAGTATCAGGGGTTGCGGGCCGCCCGTTCGCGGCCGGTGCTGGCCGACCCGCACCGGATGGTGGACCTGCGCGCGGAGGAGGTGGCCGCCCTGGTGGACCGCTCGCGGCGTACCCTGCGCCACCTTCTGGACCGGGCCGAGAGCGACCTCGCGCACACCCGCGCCCGGGTGGTCGCGCTGTCCCCGGCGGCCACCCTGGAGCGCGGCTACGCGGTGCTGCAACGCGCGGACGGCCACGCGGTCCGGGACCCGGCCGAGGTGGCGGCGGGCGAGCAGCTGACCGCGCGGGTGTCCACGGGCCGCTTCGACGTGGTGGTGGCGGACGGCCCACCGGCGTCGGGCGACTGACGGGCGCTCGCGACATCCGGGCCGCGCTCATCCGGGTCTCGCTCGTTCGGGTGTGGCGGGGCGGGTCGGCTTGGCCCATTCGTAGGACAAGACGTCATACCTCACCCGATCAGCGGTCGAAGCGGCCTATTTTGCGCATGTGTTGCGTCATCTGCTCGCCGCGTCCGCGTTGTTGCTCGCCGGCGTCGCCACGTCCTCCGTGGCCGCCGCCGACGACTCGCCCGCGCGGTGGAATCCGTCAGCCGCCGACTCCTACGTCAACTACGTCGCGCCGAGGGACCCGTTGCCGCCCGACGGACCACCGGGCGCCTCCCCCGAGGTCCGCGCACGCGCCCTGGCGGCCGATCGGCACGCCCGGCGGTACGACCGCAAGTTCGCCGCCGGGAATCCCGTCGCCGCGCGCCGGCTCGCCCGGGCCGAGGCGGTCGCCGCCCGGACCGGGGTCAGTCCTCGGGCCCAGGAGGGGGCGCCGCACCGCGAGGCGCGGCTGCTGACCGTCCTGGTCGAGTTCGACGATCACGCCGACGACGACTTCTCCGGGTTCCGCCGGCCCACGAGCGTGGCCGATCCGACCTGTGTGACCGAGCCGCCGGGCACCGTCAAGAACGGTCCCCGGCACAATCTGCTGCCGGATCCGGCGGTCGGCGGCGGGGACAACAACACGCTGTGGGTCGCGGACTTCGGCAAGGATCACTACGACCGGATGCTCTACTCCGATCGGGGCATCACCGAGCGCGTCCGCCCCGACCTGACCGGTCCCGACGGCAAACCGGGCATCGACCTCACCGGCCTGACCATGCGCTCGATGTACCGGGAGATGTCGCACGGCTCCTACTCGATCGGCGGCGAGGCGGCCGGCTGGGTGACCGTCCCGCACTCCGAGGCCTGGTACGCCGCCGGCCACTGCGGCGCGATCCGCCAGGACAACGGCGGCAGCCCGCGGAACCCGCGCGGGGTACGGCAGTTCGTCACCGACGCGGTGGACGCCCTGGCCGCCGCCCGGCCCGACTTCCCGTGGGCGGATTACGACAAGGAAGACCCGGGCGACGCCGACCACGACGGCAACACCCAGGAGCCGGACGGCGTGGTGGACCACCTGGTCCTGGTCCACGCCGGCAAGGACAAGTCCGCCGGCGGCGGCGCCGAGGGCACCTACTCCATCTGGGCACACGCCTCCACCGTGCTCTTCGGACACCAGGTCCCCGGCAGCAACATCAAGATCGCCAACTACATCGTCCAGCCCGAGGACTCCGGAGTGGGCGTCTTCGCCCACGAGTTCGGCCACGACCTCGGACTGCCCGACCTGTACGACAACTTCAGCGGCGGGAACACCGACGTCGACTTCTGGGACCTGATGTCCTCCGGATCACACGCCGGCCCGCTGTTCCAGACCATGCCCGCGCACATGGGCGCGTGGTCGAAGTACGTGCTGGGCTGGATCGATCCCCCGGTCGTCCCGGTCGGCGGCGCGTCCGCCACCGTGCTGCTCGGCGCCGCCGCCGCCCCGCCGCCCGGCACCCGCGACGCGGTCCGGGTGAACCTGCCCGACGAACGTGTCCGGATCGGCACCCCGCACAGCGGCACGCACATGTGGTACTCGGAGCGGGACCAGGAGTGGTCCGACGCCCGCCTCGTCCGCGACCTCACGATCCCCACCGGCGGCCCCGCGACCTTCTCCATGTGGAACGACTACACCATCGAACAGGACTGGGACTTCGGCTTCGTCGAAGCCTCCACCGACAACGGCGCCACCTGGACCCAGCTCGCGGTCAGGGACGAGGCCGGCAACCCGGTGAGCACCCCGCCCGACTACCCCGACCCGAACCACAACCTCGCCGAGCTGCGCAAGGCCAACGGCCTGACCGGCACCACCGACGGCTGGCGGCACGACCACGTCGACCTGACCCCGTACGCGGGCCGAACCATCGAGCTGCGCCTGACCTACAACACCGACGCCGCCTTCATGGAGAAGGGTTGGTTCGCCGACGACTTCACGCTCACCGGCGGCGCCGACGGCGGCACGGTGTGGTCCGACGACGTGGAGCGGGGCGACAACGGCTGGACCGCGACCAAGGGCAGCACCACGGTCACCCGCGGGGCGGGCTGGGGGCAGACCTCCGGCGAGGTCGAGCGCGAGCAGTACTACCTCCTGGAATGGCGCGCGCCCGTCGGCTTCGACCGCGGCCTGAGCCACGCCTACACGGCCGGACACAACGACGAACGGGGCGTACAGGTGCGCCGGTTGGGCTACAACGTGCCCGGCATGCTGGTCTGGCTGCGCGACGCCGAGTACCAGAACAACGGCGTGAACTTCAATCTGGGCGCACCGCCCGGCTACGGCGCCAAGGGCCAGACCCTGCTCGTGGACGCCCACCCCGACCCGCGTCGCTGGACGGGCGAGGCGGCCGAGCACTACACGGTGAAGAGCAACCCGCGGAAGAACCTGGACAGCCGGGCCCAGTCCGCCGACGCCGCGTTCGGCTTCGCGCCCACCCCGACGTTCGTCGCGTGCCACTCCAACGGCGCGTGGTGCCAGGACTTCGCCGCCCGCGAACCGGTCCGCGCGTTCTCCGACGCGCGCGGCTGGGCGCCGGGCGTGGAGTACGTCGACGGCGAACCCGTGGACCGCTTCACCGACGGGTCGACCGTGGTGCCCGCGCGCGGGCCGTACAGCACCCGGGTGGTCCTTCCGGACGGCTCGCCCGATCCCGAGCACTACGGCGTGCCGTACCGGGGCTTCGTGCTGGGCAGTGGCGATCCCGGCCCCACCCTCGCCTACGGCGCCTCGGCCACGCTGGTGAGCCCGGCCGGGCACGACCCCGACCGCGGCGCCGTCGTACGGGTCACCTCCGCCCGCCCATGACCCCGACACCCACGAACTAGGCTGGCGCCATGAGCGAGCAGCAGACCGCATCCGTGCCGGAGGACGAGGCGCCGGCCTACGAGCAGGCCCGTGACGAGCTGATCGAGGTCGTGCGCCGCCTGGAGACCGGCGGCATCACCCTGGAGGAGTCGTTGGCCCTGTGGGAGCGCGGCGAACGGCTCGCCGTGGTCTGCGAGCAGTGGCTCGACGGTGCCCGGGCCCGCCTGGACGCGGCGGTCCGCGCCGAGCGCGCCGGCACCGGCGCGGCCGACGGCGTGCCGGACGAGTCGGACGAGCGGGACGACTGACCCGGCGAGGACGACACACGAACGGCACGGCGAAAGGGGCGCCCCCACTCGGGAGCGCCCCTTTCGTCCTACGAATCCCACGGATCCACCGGATCCAACGGATCCACCGGACCTAACGGTTCCACCGCCGCGCGACCGTCACGCGCGGAGGAACCTACTTCTGCGCGGGCAGGATCCAGACCACCGCACCGGAGCCGCCCGGAAGCGGGACCACCGGCAGCACGGTCACGCCGTAGCCCTTGTCGAAGCCCGGGTTGCCCGTGCCCAACTCGGAGCCGTGGAACAGCTTGCCGAACGCGTCCTTGTCCGGCGTGCCGTCCGCCTTGGTGACCTTGGTCGTGTACGGCGCCTTCGCCGGGACCACGGCCGAGCCGTAGCGGTCCTTGGGCAGCGCGCGACCCTTGTACATCTCGGTGCCCGGCGCCCAGCCGACCGTGTCGGTGAACAGCGTCACCGGCTTCTGCGCCTCGAACGAGGTGCAGTACTTGGTGCCGGGGATGCAGTCCGTGAACGGCGTGGTCTTGGTGAAGCCGAACGCCGCGTTGGCCGACTGCGACCGGGAGCCGAGGTTGCCGAACACGTTCTTCGACTCGATGCCCGGGGTGTTCGGGTCGGGCTTGGGGAACTGCGCCGCGGCGTCGCCGGAGAAGCGCAGCGGGTCCGGGTGCGAGTCGACGATCAACAGCTCACCCTTCGGACCCCACGAGGGCCCGTTGTTGATGTTGAAGTTGACGCCGTTGTTCTGGTACTCGTTGTCGCGCAGCCACACCAGCATGCCCGGCGCGTTGTACGGGACCCGGTTGGTCTTGCCGTTCTCGCCGGCGGTGTACGCGTACTTCAGGCCCTCGTCGAAGCCGGACAGGTTGCGCCACTCCAGCAGGTAGTACTGCTCCCGCTCGAAGGTGCCGTTGGTCCGGCCCCAGCCCTCGCCCTTGGTGATCGCGTTGGTGCCCTTGATCGCGGTCCAGCCGTTGTCGCCCTGCTCCACGTCGTCGGACCACACGGTGGTGCCGCCGTTGGTGAGCGAGAAGTCGTCGGCGAACCAACCCTTCTCCATGAAGGCGGCGTCGGTGTTGAGGTCCAGCCGCAGCTTGATGTTCTGGCCCGCGTACGGGGTCAGGTCGACGTTGTCGTGCCGCCACCCGTTGCTGGAACCGGTCAGACCGCTGGTCTTGCGGAACGTGGCCAGGTTCTTCTGCGGGTCCGGGTAGTCGGCCGGCGTGCTGACCAGCGCGCCCGCCTCGTCCTTGACCGCGAGCTGCTTCCAGGTGGCGCCGTTGTCGGTGGACACCTCGACGAAGCCGAAGTCCCAGTCCTGCTCGATGACGTAGTCGTTCCACATCCAGAACTTCACGTCGGAGCCGGCCGGCACCGCGATGTTGCGCTCGATCCGGACGTCGGACCAGGCCTGGTCCTGACCGGAGTACCACATGCCGTTGCCGCCGTGCGGCTTGCCGACCGCGACCTGCTTGTTCGGCAGGTTGACCCGGATGCCCCGCGAGGTGCCCTTGGGCGTCTTCGCGGCCTGACCCAGGGTGGCGACCTTGGGCCGGTCACCGACCTTGACCAGGTCCGGCGTCAGCCAACCGAGCGCGTACTTGTCCCAGATGCCCATGTGCGCGGGCTGCGACTGGAACAGCGGGCCGGCGTGTGATCCGGAGGACATCAGGTCCCAGAAGTCGACGTCGGTGTTCCCGCCGCTGAAGTTGTCGTACAGGTCGGGCAGTCCGAGGTCGTGGCCGAACTCGTGGGCGAAGACGCCCACTCCGGAGTCCTCGGGCTGGACGATGTAGTTGGCGATCTTGATGTTGCTGCCGGGGACCTGGTGTCCGAAGAGCACGGTGGAGGCGTGTGCCCAGATGGAGTAGGTGCCCTCGGCGCCGCCGCCGGCGGACTTGTCCTTGCCGGCGTGGACCAGGACCAGGTGGTCCACCACGCCGTCCGGCTCCTGGGTGTTGCCGTCGTGGTCGGCGTCGCCCGGGTCTTCCTTGTCGTAATCCGCCCACGGGAAGCTCGGCTGCGACTTGGCCAGCTGGTCCACCGCGTCGATGGCGAGCTGCTGCGCGCCGAGCGGGTTCTGCGGGCTGCCGCTGTTGTCCTGCTGCGCGTTGCCGCAGGCGCCCGCGCCGTACCAGGCCTCGGAGTGCGGCACCTTGATCCAGGAGGTGGCCTCGCCGGAGACGGAGTACTTTCCGGCCGACATCTCCTCGTACATGTTGCGCATGGTCTGGCCCGCGAGGCTGATGCCCGGCTTGCCGTCCGGCCCCTTGAGGTCGGTGCGCATGCGCTCGGTGATGCCCTCCTTGGAGTAGAGCATCTTGTTGTAGTGGGCCTGGTCGAAGTTCGGCACCCACTGCGTGTTGTTGTCGTTCGGGTTCAGCGCCGGGTTGGGCAGCTGGTTGTGCAGCGGACCGTTCTTCACCGTGCCGGGGGGCTCGGTGACACAGGTCGGGTCCGACACGCTGGTCGGGCGCTTGTACCCGGAGAAGTCGTCGTTGGCCTGGTCGTTGAACTCGACCAGGACGGTGAGCAGCTTCGCGTTCTGCGTGGCGTCGGCGGGCTTGCCGCTGCGCTCGGCCTTGATCTCGGCCGGGCTCTTGCCCGTGCGGCCCGCCTCGGCCTCGAGCTCCTTGAGCTGGGCGGCGGCGCGCGGGTTGCCGTCCGAATTCTTGCGCTTGGTCGCGGCGTTGCGCTCGTTCTGCGCCTTGAGCGCCGCCGCCTTGGCCGGATCGTCCGGCAGCGCGCTGGTGTCGATCGCCGCATCGACGGAGTTGACGTAGTGGTCCTCGGGGCCCGGGTTCCACACCGCCTTTGTGGTGTCCACGCGCGTAGGCGTGGCGGATGTCGAGGGCGCGGTCGTGGCCGCGAGGCCGGTGATCGCCAGCGCGGACACGGACAGCAGTGCCACGCGGCGCTTCACCCGCCGGACGCCTTGGGGCGGCGTCGCACCCCTCCCGGGTATCAATGGACTCAACGTGCTCCCCTTTCCGACCGGGGGGCCATCCCCCGGACGCAAAGCGACGCCGCGCGGGATCTGATCAAGCGCACACGGCGTCGGGCCGGCTCGGAAAGCCCGGCGGACCTGTGCCGGCAACCATCGGGTCACGACGGCGCCGACGCATGTTCGACCGGGCTTCCGGACCCTAGGGGCGGGAGCAACGAACGGGGCAGGGGAGGACGTTGGGTCTTTACAAAACCTTTACAAGCACCTGCGCAACATGTGCACTGGGCCGCCTGAATCGTCCCGATACGTCGGACGGATCTCGCGTATTTCGGCTCAGGCGGCGGCCGGACGCAGGGATGCGGCGAGAACGGTCAAATCCTCGAAAGTCGCGTTGCCCGTGACCATCGTGGTGACGCCGTCGCGCACCCGGACCAGCGAGCGGTACTTGGGGCCGTCGTACGCCGTCCACTGCTCGCCGGCCACGTCCCGATCGCCGATCGGTCGGCCGCGCTTGCCCTTGTCCCGGACCAGTTCGTCGCTGAAGCCGTTGCTCTGCTCCACCGCGGCGTACTTCTCGGCGGGGTTGATGAACCCGATGTGCCACTTGGTCTGGTTGCGGTCGAGGCCCTGGTAGTCCACCGAGGTCGCCCGCCAGCGCTCGTCCAGGCCCTGCGGGGCGAGCAGCGGGTACGGGGCCACCCGGGCCGCCTGTCGGAACGACGTCTCGTAGGCGACCCGCCGCACGGGATCGCTCTCGTTGTGCGGAGCCACCAGGAACAGCGCACCGACCACAAGGCCGCACGCGCCCAGGGAAAGAACCATGTCTCGAACGGTCTCGCGACCCGACTTCCTCGCCACCCGAACATGGTCGCATTGCCCGCCGGCCGGTTCCGCACGGCCTACCCGCACCGATAACACCGCCCACCGATAACATCGGGGCAATCCCGTTGGAACCAGTCCGGACCCGGGCCGCGCGATCGCCGTGCCACCCGCACCCGATGGCGCACACGGCTCCGGGGGATCAGGGCACCCCTCGTGGTCACGGACCGGTTCCCCTACAGGAAGGCCCGCCGCATGACGGACCAATCTGTACCCCCGCAACTCGAAGTCGCTCCGGAAGCTCCGGATCGCAACCTCGCGCTGGAACTCGTCCGGGTCACCGAGGCAGCCGCGATGGCGGCCGGCCGGTGGGTCGGCCGGGGCGACAAGAACGGCGCGGACGGCGCCGCGGTGAAGGCGATGCGCAGCCTGATCCACACCGTGTCGATGAACGGCGTGGTGGTGATCGGCGAGGGCGAGAAGGACGACGCCCCGATGTTGTTCAACGGCGAGCGCGTCGGCGACGGCCACGGGCCCGAGTGCGACGTCGCGGTCGACCCCGTGGACGGCACCACGCTGACCGCGAAGGGGATGAACAACGCGGTCGCGGTGATGGCGGTGTCCGAGCGCGGCAGCATGTACGACCCCTCGGCCGTGTTCTACATGGAGAAGCTGGTCACCGGCCCCGAGGCGGCCGACGTGGTGGACCTGACCGCGCCGATCGCGGAGAACATCCGCCGGGTGGCCAAGGCCAAGCACAGCGCCGTCGAGGACGTCACGGTCTGCATCCTGGACCGCCCGCGGCACGATTCGATGGTCAAGGAGATCCGCGAGGCGGGCGCCCGGATCAAGTTCATCACCGACGGCGACGTGGCCGGCGCGATCATGGCGGCCAAGGACGGCACCGGCGTCGACCTGCTGCTCGGCATCGGCGGCACGCCCGAGGGCATCATCGCCGCCGCCGCGATCAAGTGCATGGGCGGTGTGATCCAGGGTCGGCTGTGGCCCAAGGACGCGGCGGAGCGCGCGAAGGCGATCGACGCGGGGCACGACCTCTCGCGCGTCCTGCTGACCGACGACCTGGTGCGCGGCGACAACGTCTTCTTCGTCGCCACGGGGATCACGGACGGCGAACTCCTGCGCGGGGTGCGGTATCGGGCGAGCACGGCGCTGACCTCGTCGCTGGTGATGCGGTCGAAGTCCGGGACGATTCGGCAGATCGACAGCCAGCATCGGCTGGCGAAGCTGCGGGCGTACAGCGCGATCGACTTCGACCACGCGCGATAGGCCCCGCGGCCGGGGGTTTTCGACCCGGCCTTCGGCCGAGCCGCCTCGAACGCCGGCCGGGCTGGATTTTGCCCGGTCGGCGTTGGACGCGAAGGCCTGGGTGATCGCGAGGCCGCGTGATCGCGCGCCTCGGTCGGGCTTTTCGTCGGGCCTCGCGCCTTGTCCCACTAATAGGCGCGGATTTTGTACCTGTTTGTGGGGATCCTCCTTGAGCGTCGATCGAGGAGGCCCCGGATGAGCGCGCAGCGCAGGCAAGGCAGCAGTCCGGCCGGGGTGGAGGTCGCGCCCCGGCTCGGGTTGGTGTTGACCGGGCTGATGCTCGGGATGTTGGTGGCCGCGCTCGATCAGACCATCGTCTCGACCGCGCTGCCGACCATCGTCGGCGACCTCGGCGGGCTCAATCACCTGTCGTGGGTGGTCACCGCGTATCTGCTCGCGTCGACCGTGAGCACGCCGCTGTGGGGCAAGCTGGGCGACCTGTTCGGGCGCAAGAAGCTCTATCAGGCGTCGATCGTGATCTTCCTGATCGGCTCGGTGCTGTGCGGCATCGCCCAGGGCATGACCGAGTTGATCGCCTTCCGCGCGATCCAGGGACTCGGCGGCGGCGGGCTGATCGTGTTGTCCCAGGCGATCATCGGCGACGTGGTGCCGCCCCGCGAGCGCGGACGCTACCAGGGCCTGTTCGGCGCGGTGTTCGGGGTGACCTCGGTGGCCGGGCCGCTGCTCGGCGGGTTCTTCGTGGACCACCTCACCTGGCGCTGGGTGTTCTACATCAACCTCCCGATCGGCGCGATCGCGCTCGCGGTGATCGCCGCCGCGCTGCACACCAAGGAGGTACACACCCGGCCGAGCATCGACTACCTCGGCATCACCCTCCTGGCCGCCGGCACCACCTGCCTGGTCCTGCTCACCACCTTCGGCGGCACCACCTACCCGTGGGGCTCCGCACAGATCGTCGGACTGGGCGTCGCGGCCGTGGTGTTGCTCGTCGCCTTCGTCGTGGTCGAGCGGCGCGCGGCCGAACCGGTGCTCCCGATGACCCTGTTCCACAACCGGATCTTCTCGGTGACCGCGGGCATCGGCTTCATCGTCGGCTTCGCGATGATGGGCGGACTGAGCTTCCTGCCGCTGTTCATGCAGGTCGTCAACGGCGCCTCACCGACCGAGTCGGGCCTGCGGCTGCTGCCGATGATGGGCGGACTCCTGGTCACCTCGATCGTCAGCGGTCGACTGATCAGCCGGACCGGCCGGTACAAGATCTACCCGATCCTGGGCACCGCCGTGATGGCGGTCGGCATGTTCCTGATGTCGCGGATGGACGAGTTCACCACCACCGCCGCCTCCTCGCTGTACATGCTCGTCTTCGGCGTCGGCCTGGGCCTGGTCATGCAGGTCATCGTGCTCGCCGTGCAAAACGCCGTGCCCTACGCCGAACTCGGCGTGGCCACCGCCGGCGCGACCTTCTTCCGCTCCATCGGCGGCTCGTTCGGCGCGGCCGTCTTCGGCACCATCTTCAACAACCGTCTGGCGGTCCACCTGCGCGAGGCCGCCGCGCGCGGCGAGGGCCTGCCGCCCGGCACCACGCCGGGATCCTCGTCCGCGATCAACCCGGCCGAGTTGAACCGGCTGCCGTCCGCGGCCAAGACCGGATTCATCCACGCGTACGCGCAGTCGCTGCAAACCGTCTTCCTGGCCGCCTCCTGCATCGTGTTGGTCGCGTTCGTGTTGTCGTTCCTGCTCCGCGAGGTGCCACTGCGCGAGGCCACCCGCGAGACCGAGCAGACCCCGTTGATGTCGCCCACCGCGCGCAGTTCGGTCGACGAGATCGAGCGGGCGATGGCACAGATGGTGCACCGGGAGAACGGCTGGTCACGCTACGAGCGCATGATCGCCCGCTCGGGCGTGGAGTTGTCGGTGCCCTGCGCGTACGGGCTGGTGCAACTCGACCAGCTCGGGCCGATCTCGATCCCCCACCTCGCCGTCCGCATCCACGAGCCCGAGGCCAGGGTCCGCCGCTACGCCGACGAACTGACCTTCTCCGGGCACGTCGAGCGACTCGGAGAGGGCACGATGGTGCTCACCGCCAAGGGCCACGAGACGCTGGAGGCGCTGGTCGAGGCCCGTCGGCAGATGCTCACCGAGGTGATGGCGGACTGGTCACCCGAACAGTCCGAGGAACTGAGCGCGCTGCTGCGCAAGTTGGCCCGGCTGACCACGGACACCCCGCACGACCACATCGTCGGCGAGGCGGACCGGCACCCGGGGTGACGGCGAGTCAGTGATAGGCGCGCCGGCGACGCACCGCCCCGCGCTCGTTCGGCGTCAGGCCGCCGCGCACCCCGACCGGGTTGGTTTCGGCGAGGGCGCTCTCCCGGCATTCCAACAGGACCGAGCAGCGTGCGCAGACGCGTTTGGCGTCCTCCTCGCGGGCGAGCCGGGCGACCACGGGTTCCCCGGGGTAGCCGAGAAAGATCTGCCGGTCCACGCTCGCACACGCGCCGGACGGCGGCGGTGTCCAGGTCGCGCGGGCGCTGCGGATGATGTCGATCCGTTCGGTCACGCTGTGCTCCTCACGTCGGCGGGTGGGCTCGGTGGGTGTCGCCTACCCGACGAATTCCCAGGCATGCGTGCCGGCGTGACAAGGCGACGACAAGTAACCACAAGGAAACGTCAAGGAAACCGAGGGCCCACCGCCCCACTTTCCGACCCGCGGGAAACAGCGTCCATGTATTTGATAGCCATGTACTGTTTTCGCCATGAGCACGACGACCGAAGGGGCGACGCCCGGCTTTCTGGTGTGGCGTCTGTCGATGAAGTGGCGGGTGGCGGTGGACCGGGCCGTCGGGCCGGTGGGGCTGACCCACGCGCAATACTCGCTGCTGGCCTCGCTGTACGGCATGGCGCGCTCCGGCCGGCAGCCCAGTCAGCGCGAACTCGCCGACCACACCGGTCTGGAGGCGCTCTACGTCTCGAAGCTGGCGCGCGCCCTGGAGGGCTCGGGCCTGATCGAGCGCACCCGCGACGCGGCCGACAGCCGGGCGGTACGGCTCTCCCTCACCGAGCACGGACACGAGGTCACCGGCCGCGCGATCGGCATCGTCCGAGAGCTGCACGAACGTTTCCTGGCCCCGCTCGGCGGCCCCGGCAGCCCTCGCACCGCGGCCTTCACCGCCGACTTGGCCGCTCTGCTCGACACACCGCTCGACCCCGACCCCGCCGAGGGATCCGGGGCCTGACGGCCGCGGCCCGGGTGTCGAACCTGCTCGACACCCGGGCCGCGACGAAGCCGACCAAAGTCACGGCCGCCGGTTGATGTGGAACGTCGGCGTGGTGACGTCGGCGAAGAAGTCCTCGCCCTTGTCGTCGACCACGATGAAGGCGGGGAAGTCCTCGACCTCGATCTTCCAGACCGCCTCCATGCCCAGCTCCGGATACTCCAGGACCTCCACCTTCTTGATGCAGTCCTGGGCCAGGCGCGCGGCCGGGCCGCCGATCGAGCCGAGGTAGAAGCCGCCGTACGTCTTGCACGCGTCGGTGACCTGCTTGCTCCGGTTGCCCTTGGCCAGCATCACGAACGAGCCGCCCGCGGCCTGGAACTGCTCCACGTAGGAGTCCATCCGCCCGGCGGTGGTCGGGCCGAACGAGCCCGACGCGTAGCCCTCGGGAGTCTTCGCCGGGCCCGCGTAGTAGACCGCGTGGTCGCGCAGGTATTGCGGCATCGGCTTGCCCGCGTCGAGCAGTTCCTTGATCTTGGCGTGCGCGATGTCGCGCGCGACCACGACCGGGCCGGTCAGCGACAGCCGGGTCTTGACCGGGTACTTGGACAGCTCGGCGCGGATCTCGCTCATCGGCCGGTTGAGGTCGATCTGTACGACGGCGTCGTCGAGGTCGTCGTGCGTGGTCTCCGGCAGGTACTTGGCCGGGTCGGTCTCCAGCTCCTCCAGGAACACCCCCTCGGCGGTGATCTTGGCCAGCGCCTGCCGGTCGGCCGAGCAGGACACCGCGATCGCCACCGGACACGACGCGCCGTGCCGGGGCAGCCGGATCACCCGCACGTCGTGGCAGAAGTACTTGCCGCCGAACTGCGCGCCGATGCCCATCTGCTGCGTCAGCTTCAGCACCTCGGCCTCGAACTCCACGTCGCGGAAGCCGTGCCCCAGCGGCGAACCCTGACCGGGCAGCGTGTCCAGGTAGCGGGTGGAGGCGTACTTCGCGGTCTTGAGCGCGTGCTCCGCGCTGGTGCCGCCGACCACGATCGCCAGGTGGTACGGCGGGCAGGCGGCGGTGCCGAGCGAGCGGATCTTCTCGTCCAAAAAGCGCAGCATGCTCTGCGGGTTCAGGACCGCCTTGGTCTCCTGGTACAGGTACGACTTGTTGGCGCTGCCGCCGCCCTTGGCCATGAACAGGAACTTGTACGCCTCACCCGGGGTCGCGTACAGCTCGATCTGGGCGGGCAGGTTGTTGCCGGTGTTCTTCTCGTCCCACATGGTCAGCGGGGCCATCTGCGAATAGCGCAGGTTCAGCTCGGTGTAGGCGTTGGCGATGCCGCGCGACAGGTGCTCCTCGTCCCGCCCGTCGGTGAGCACGTGCTGCCCGCGCTTGCCCATCACGATCGCCGTGCCGGTGTCCTGGCACATCGGCAGCACGCCGCCGGCCGCGATGTTGGCGTTCTTGAGCAGGTCGAGCGCGACGAAGCGGTCGTTGGCCGACGCCTCGGGGTCGTCCAGGATCCGCGCGACCTGGGCCAGGTGCCCGGGGCGCAGCAGGTGCGAGATGTCGCGCATCGCGGTGCGCGCGAGCAGTCGCATCGCCTCGGGATCGACATTGAGGAACCGGCGCCCGCCCGCCTCGAACGTGGACACGCCGTCGGCGGTCAGCAGCCGGTAGGGCGTGGTGTCCTCCCCGAGCGGCAGCAGATCCGTGTAGGCGCTGAAGGAGTTCAGAGGGGCGGACATCGTGATCCTCACTGGGGCGGTGACGGGGCCGTCGTCCAGAGTAGAACGCCTCCGGAGCGGTCACGGCTCCGAGGTCGCCCCGGGTGGTGGACCGGCGATCACGACGGGCGCCGAGGAAGCGTCCGCGCCCGGCTCGGCGACCCGGTCGGGAGCCGGCTCGCCCTCCTCCGCGCGCAGTCCGAGGACCACACCCGCGCCGACCAGGAGGGCGCCGGCGAATTGGCCGATCGTGGGTGTACCGGTGCCGAGCACCAGGCCGGACAGCGCGGCCGTCACCGGCACCAGGCCCATGAACAGCCCGGCCCGCTCCGGCTCGACCCGGGCCAGCGCCGAGTACCAGAGCAGGAACGCCCCGGCGGTGAGCGGCAGCGCCAGGTAGAGCAGCGCGACCAGTTCGGTGCCCGACGGCGTCCGGATCAGGTCCGCGCCATCGGTGAACGCCCCCACCACCAACATCTGCGGAATCGCCATCGCCGTCGCGTACGCCGCGATCCGCCAGGCACCCAACCGCGGCAGCAGCGGCACCGCGATCAGCGTGAAGCCCATCTCGCACAGCGCCACCCCGCACGCGAACACCAACCCGAGCGCCGTCCCGCCGCCGAGCCCCTGCACCACCGCCGCCCCCGCCACCACCAGCACCGCGGCGGCGAACACCGACCGACTCGGCCGGCGCCCGCCGAGCAGCGGCACGACCAGCACGAGCAGCAGCGGCGTCGCGCCCAGGATGCTGCCCACCGTGGCCGGGTCGGCCCGGTCGAGCGCGGCGAACAGGCACAGGTTGAACACCGTCTGCCCGGACAGCGAGAGCAGCCCGAGCCGGACCAGCTCGCGCCCGGTCGGGCGCAGCAGCGGGATCCGCCGCACCCGCAACACCCCGAACAACACGAGCGCGGCCAGCGTGTAGCGGAGCATCTGGCCGCCGGTGACCGGATAGTCGCGCAGCACCGCGGAGACACCGGCGGAGGCGCCGATCAGCCCCTGCGCGGAGGCCGCGCACAGCAGACCGATCGAGCGGGGGGACATCGAGGAGAGCGTCATGTGCCGTAACGTTAGGAAGCCGGTGGAGCCCTCGGCAGAGCCACTTCCGCCCCGAAAAACCGGACCACTTCGGGGCGGCGGGCCCACCGCCCTCCCGTCCTCCGGGGGCGGACGCACCACTCCCGGCCACCCCACGGCAGGCACCCATGCGCGAACTCCTCGTCCACCTCGACCGATCCGCGGGCCGCCTGGGCGCCCAGGTGCAGTCGGGCCTGCGCGAGGCGATCCGCTCGGGCCGGCTGCCCGCCGGATTCCGGATGCCGTCCACCCGTGCGCTCGCGGAGAGCCTGGACGTCTCCCGGGGCATGGTCGTCGACGCCTACGAGCAGCTGGTCGCCGAGGGCTACCTGGTCTCGCGGCACGGCTCCGGCACCCAGGTCACCGCCGCCTGCACCGCGCCCCAACCGGCCGCCGCTCCCGATCCCGGCACGGCCGTCCCGATCACCCACGACCTCAAGCCCGGGGTGCCCGACCTGTCCGCGTTCCCGCGCTCCGCGTGGCTGGCCGCGACCCGGCACGTGCTGAACACCGCCCCGCACCGTGCGCTCGGCTACCCCGGCCCGTCCGGCGCGGGCGAGTTGCGCGCCGCGCTGGCCGACTACCTCGGCCGGGTCCGCGCCGCCCAGGCCCGGCCCGAGCACATCGTGGTGGTCAACGGCGTCGCCCAGGGCCTGTCCCTGGTCTCCCAGGCGCTGCGCCGACTCGGCCGGGACGTGCTCGCGGTGGAGGACCCCTCCAGCGACCGGCAGCGCGGCATCTTCACCACCCACGGCCTGGCCGTCGCCTACGCCCCCACCGACGCCGAGGGTCTCGACGTCGAGGCGCTGGCCCGCACCGGCGCCCGGGCGGTGCTGGTCACCCCGGCGCACCAGTACCCCACCGGCGTGGTCCTGTCCCCCCGCCGCCGCGCGGCCCTGGTCGCCTGGGCCCGCACGCACGACGGATTGATCGTCGAGGACGACTACGACGCCGAGTTCCGCTACGACCGCGACCCGGTCGGCTGCCTCCAGGGCCTGGCGCCGGACCGGGTGGTGCACCTGGGCTCGACCAGCAAGGCGCTCGCGCCCGGGATGCGCCTGGGCTGGGCCGTACTGCCCGCACCGCTGATCGAGCGGATCCACGACCTGAAGACCAACGCCGACCTCGGCTCGGCCACCCTCCCCCAGCTGACCCTGGTCCGGATGCTGGCCACCGGCGCGTACGAGCGGCACCTGCGGGCGATGCGCGCGCACTACCGCGCCCGCCGCGACGCGGTGGTCGAGGCGCTGGCCGAACACCTGCCGGCCGCCCGGGTGCACGGCGTCGCCGCGGGCATCCACCTCTACGTCGAACTGCCGCCCGGCTCCGACGAGTCGGCCACGGTACGCCGGGCCGCGGCGCTCGGCGTGCGGGTCGAGCCGATGGCCGACCTGCGCGCGTTCGCGACCGGCCCGCCGGCGGTGATCATCGGTTACGCCGGGTTGTCCCCCGACCGACTGCGCGAGGCCGTCCGGCTGCTCGCGCGGTCCGTACTCCCGGCGAATGCACCCCCGGGCTAGATTTGACCTCGTGGACACCAGCCCAGAGCGTCGTTCCCAACCGCCCATACCCGAGCTGCGGGCGTCCGACGCGGACCGCGACCGCTACGTCAACGTATTGCGCGACGCGCTCGCGGAGGGCCGCCTGACCGCCGACGAACACGCCGAACGAGTGGACGCGGCGCTGGCCGCGAGGACGGTGAGCCAGCTCGAACCGCTGATCGCCGACCTGCCGGCACCGGCCCCGATCGGCTACGAGCCGGCCGCGGCCGCGTCGGTCTCGCCGACCCCGGCCCGGTCGAACATGTTCGCGTTCTGGAGCGGTTCCACCCGCAAGGGCCGCTGGCGCGCGGGCGGGAAGCTGAACGCCGTCGCGATCATGGGCGGGGTGGACATCGACCTCACCGACGCGGTGTTCGACGAACCCGAGTTGGTGATCCGGGTGTTCACCATCTGGGGCGGGATCGACATCAAGATCCCGGAGGGCGTCACCGTGCGCGACCACGGGTTCGGCTTCATGGGCAGCTTCGACGTGCACGAGCAGTACACCGACGACCCACGCGCACCCGTCGTGGTGGTCAAGGGCCTCGCCGTGATGGGCGGCGTCTCGGTGCGGGTCAAGCGGCGCAGGGAACAACGCGAGCGCAAGCGCGAGATGGACATGGAGCGCGTCCGCGAAATGAAGGCGGACCGCTTCCGCGAGACGCAGGCGGACCGCGTGCGGGAGCTGCCCCGGGAGGGCGAGTACCGCCCCGAACTCGATCGGGGCCGCGAGCGCGAGATGTTCCGCAAGGACGAGCCCGTCCGCCGCGAGGACCCCCTCCGCGAGGACCCCGACCGCGACTGAGCCGCGCCCCGGGAGCGACCGCGACCGCGGCCCCCGTCCCGGCATCCGGACGGGGACCGCGTGGTGCGTGCGCGCTCAGTACGCGTCGTACGGAATCACCGAGTAGGGCAGGGCCACCGAGGCCCCCGCCGTCCACGTCTGCGCCGGCGACGCGCTCACCGGCTGCTGGGTGACCGCGCCGTTGCCCGCCGGGGCGGTGGCCGCCAGGCCGGAGACCCGGCTGACCAGGCGGCCGGCCGCGTCCGTGTCGAAGCGCAGGTTGTTCAGGTACGCCCCGTGCGCGTCGTCACACCGCCAGATGCCCAGACCCGCGCCCGCCGCCGTGGCGCCGCGGTTGTCCAGGCAGTACGCCGGGTCCTTCAGGCTGTGCACCTGGCCGGTGGCCGGGTTGCGCCACCACTTCTGGTTGGTGTTGCCGGTGCAGTCCCAGGCCAGCACGGCCCGCCCGGAGGACATCGTGCCGCCGTCCACGTCCAGGCACTTGGCGCCGGAGACGAGTTCGGCGAACCGTACCGACGCGGCGGGCTCCTTCACCCACCGCTGCCCCGCCGAGCCGTCACACCCGGCGAGCACCAGCTTCGCACCGAGCGTCGCGTCGGCCGCCGGCGCCGCCACGCACAACGTCTGCGTGTCGGCCGGCCGCAGGGTGCCCGCGACCTCGACGAAGCGCTGGTTGGTACCGCCGTTGCAGTTCCACAACACCAGCGCGGTGCCCGAGGCGCGCCCGCCGCCGAGCGGATCCACACACCGGTCCTCACTGAGTTCGGTGTGCAGCGACTGGTTCGCGGCGTCGTACCGAAAGCCCTGGTTGCGCCCGCCGTGGCAGGGCCACAGGTCCACCGGGGTCTGGTTGCGCGAGGAGAAGCCGTACGCGTCGGCGCACAACCCGGTTCCCTCGTTGCGCAGTTGCCGGAAATCGGCACTGAGCACACCCTGATACAGCTTGGCCTGTCCGGTACTTGCCGAGTCCGCGCAACCGGCCTGGCTCCAGCCCGAGGTGTACAGCTGGGTCAGGCAGGACGCGAACGCCAGGTGGCCACGCGCGTTGGGGTGGAAGCTCTGCCGGGTCGTGTTCGGGTCGAACACGTTCGGGTTGGCGAACCACAGGCCGCGCGCCCAGGTGTTGTCGGTACAGACCTCGTGGCCGTGGAACAACCGCGAGTTGTCCAGGTAGGTGACACCGGTGTTCGCCGCGGCCTGGCGCTCGGCCCGCTCGAAGATCGGCACCGCCTCGTTGCGCCCCCAGGCCGCGTCGCGCAGATAGCCCACGCAGCCGCCGGCGTACCAGCCGGGGAAGTCGGGGTTGTCCTCCACGTCCGGGGCGATCGGCGACGGGTAGCCCATCAGCACGAGCTTGTAGTCGCCGCTCGCGTAGCCCGCGTCGGCCATGACGGTCTTCAGATCGCGCACGGTCTGCTCGACCTTGGGCCGCATCGCGTCCGCGCGCGCCTGCCAGCCGGGCTGGTACGTGCCGTAGCACTCGCCCTGGAAGAACACCCGCCTGGTCACGCAGTCGGTCATGGTCGGGCCGAACCGGATGTCGTCGTTGGCCCCGGCGACCAGCAGGATCAGCTGTACGCGGGTGTTGCGCGCCTTGATCGCCAGGTTGTCCGACTGCACCAACTCGTCGGCGTACTGCTTGCTGCCGCCGATCCTGATGTTGACCGTGGACGCCCCGGAGCAGGCCACGTTGTAGGTCAGGTCGGTCGGGATCCCGGTCTTGTGGATCGCCGCCTCGGGTGATCGGTGGCACCAGTTGTCCGGGCCGTCGGTGCCGGGTTCGTACACGCCGACGCCCTCGCCGGCAATCTCGCTGTCGCCGAGCGAGATCAGCGACGTCTTGCGCTCGGCGATCGGCTTGATCCCGGTACTCCCGTAGAGCGCCTGGGCCTCGGTCTGCCGGATCGCCTCCAGTTGAGGGGACAGCGCGGAGGCCGCCGCCGGGGCCGCTCCGGCCGACCCGGTCGTGGTCAGGCCGCCGGTGAGACCCATCAGGGTCGCCATCAGCGCCACCGGCAACACCTTGCCGCGCATCCGTCCCAGCGTCCGCACCCGCTCGAATCTGGACATGCACCCTCGCCTTCGTGGCATGGAAGGAACACGCACGAGCCGCCCAAAGGGGACTTGGGCACAGTGGAGCGAGAGCAAGCTACCGGTGGGTACACCGGAAGAGAAGTGACTTGCGGCACAAGGGTCGGCCGGCGCCCGACCGGACCGCCGGGCCGCGTGCGCGGCGCGGAGCCGGTCCGGACGGTTGCCCTATCGTGGAGGAGCCGGGGGATCGGCCGCCCACACGCACCCGACAGGTGGTTCCCATCAGTACTCGCACGCCGACGTTGTCGCAGCTCAGAGCCTTCGCCGCGGTGGCCGACTACCTGCACTTCCGGGACGCGGCGGCGGCGGTGGGCACCAGTCAGCCCGCGCTGTCCGGGGCGATCGCCGCCCTGGAGGACGCCCTGGGCACCCAGCTGGTGGAGCGCACCACGCGGCGGGTCCTGCTCACCCCGGCCGGCGAGCGGGTCGCGCGGCATACCCGCCGCGTGCTCGACGCGCTCGCCGACCTGGTGGACGAGGCCGAATCGGCCCGGCGCCCGTTCACCGGGCCGCTGCACCTGGGGGTAATCCCGACGGTGGCGCCGTATGTGCTGCCGGCGCTGCTGCGGCTGGCCCGGGAGGAATACCCGGACCTCCAGCTCTACGTCCACGAGGAGCAGACCGGCTCGCTGATGGACGGCCTCGCCGGCGGCCGGCTGGACCTGCTCCTGCTCGCGCTGCCCTCCCCCGGGCTCGGCGGGGTCGAGGAGATCCCGCTGTACGAGGAGGACTTCACCCTGATCGTGCCCGAGGGCCACGAGCTGGCGGGCCGCCGGAACCTGCCCCGCGACACGCTGCGCGGCCTCGACGTACTGCTCCTGGACGAGGGCCACTGTCTGCGCGACCAGGCGCTGGACGTGTGCCGCGAGGTCGGCGCCTCCGAGGCGGGCGCGACCCGTGCGGCGAGCCTGCCCACCCTGGTCCAGCTGGTCGCCGGCGGCCTGGGCGTGACCCTGCTCCCGCAGACCGCGATCGACGTGGAGACCCGCCCGGGCTCACAGCTGGCGGTGTCCCGCTTCGCCGCGCCCGCCCCGTACCGACGCATCGGCCTGGTGATGCGCTCCAGCACGGGGCGGGGCGCGGAGTTCGCCGACCTGGCGGTCGCGCTGCGACGCGCGGTGGGCGACCTGCCGGTGCGGGTGGTGGGGTGAAGGCCGGCGCCGGGTCGTGACGGCGCCGGTCGATTCCACCCTCAGCGGCCGATCGGGTTGTCCCGCCAGAAGTCGACCAGCTCCAGGAACGTCGGGTCGGTGACCACCTTGGCCAGTTGCTCGTTGCCGACCGCCGGCGCCGTGTTGGTCTTCACGTCGGCGAACAGCGCGAGCATGACGTCGGCCCCGCGGTAGCCGAACATGGCCATCGGCACGGGCGGACTCGGCACCGTGCCCGCGCGCGCCGCGGGCCGGCTCGTGATCGAGATCGCCGTGCCGTCGGGCAGCTTGGCGTCCGTGCAGGAGACCTCCGTGGTCTTGCCCTGACGCAGCACGGCCGTCTCGGCGCACGTCCCGTTCACCGACGAGGGCGGCGCCGCCCCGTCTCCGCCGGCCCCGCCGGCCGGGGTGGGCGCGATGCTCGCGGGGCCGCCGCCGGACACGTCGACGCGGAACGTGATGTCGTACGTCTTGTCGCCCGACACCAACTGATAGCTCTGCGCGCCGTTGTCCGGAATCCGGATCTCGCCCACGTCGGCCGGCAGCAGCTTGGTCAGCACGTCGGCGGCCTTCTGCTTGAACGCGTACCGGAGTTCGGTCTGCTCCCTGGTCAGTCGCGACTTCGGATCGGACCCGCCCGTCTCCTCCACGTGCACCGTCGGATAGGCCTTGGTGGGCACGGCGAGCGGCTGGCCCGTCGGCCAGTTCGCCGGGGCCAACGGCAGTTCCCCGCCGCTTCGCGACGCGCCCGCCCGGGCGGTGTCCTTCCCGGCCAACGGCCCGAGCAGCAGGGTCGGCGCGGCGACGGCCGCCACCGCGCCGACCACCACCGCGCTCAGCACCGCCCGCGAACGCACCCGGCGGCGGCGCCCGTCCCGGATCGCGTCGGTCACCAGGTCCGGCGGCGGGGGAAGTTCGACCGTGGCCCGGTCCATCACCATGCGCAGGTCCCGATCCGCGTGCTCTTCGTACCCGTCGTCGTGCATGACACCGCCTCAGCTTTCCGTCGCGTACAGGTGGAGGTCTCCGAGTTCGGCCCGGAGCTTGGTCATCGAACGGGCGCACTGGCTCTTCACGTTGCCGGTGCTGCAGCGCAGGAGGGCGGCGACGTCGTCCACGCTCAGGTCCTCCCAGTAGCGCAGGATGACCATCACGCGCGGCTTGGGCGGCAGCGTCGCCAACGCGGCGAGCAGGGTCAGCCGCAGGTCGGGGTACCGCGTGGACGGCGGTCCCGCGGCCCCGAGTTCGTGCGCCGCGTACTCGCGTCGGCGACCGCGCTGCTCGCTCAGGAACGTGCGGCTGAGCACGGTCTTCGCGTACGCGTCCAGGTTTTCCGCCCGGCTCGCCCGTTTCCAGTGCTGGAACAGCTTGGCCAGCGTGGTCTGGGCCAGGTCCTGCGCCCGATCCGCGTCGCCGCACAGCAGGTACGCGGTGCGATAGAGCTGATGTTGGCGCGCCCGCGCGTACTCCTCGAAATCTCGCCGTCCGGCTGTCGGCATCTCGGCCCCCTTCGGTTCACCCCGTTCAGAGCGGCCGTGGGGCGAAAGGGTTGCACCCGACGACGAACCGATCCGCACACGCGTCGGGCCCGACCGAAGTCGGGCCCGGAAAACGGAGACTCGCCTCGGCGGTCGCTAGGCGATGCGGGCGTTGTCCGCCCAGTCGTCGGGGAGTTGCGGCAGCGGCCAGGCCGGGTCGGGACGCCAGTTCTCCCATCCCTGGTCGAACGGGGCGCCCCACGCCTCGATCGCCGCGACGGCGGCCCGGCCCTCGGCCTCGATCGCCTCGACCTGGCGATCGGTGAGCCGGCCCGCCTCGCGGGAGGCGGCGAGTTCGTCCTCGTCCTTGTACTCCCAGCGGCGATCCGGGGTGACCCACACGTCCAGCACGTGGTCCTCGGTGTCCACGCCGCCCGCCCAACGGGTGCGCGGGCGCTCGAGGTTGACGTACCAGCCGGAGAACCGCCAGCCGGGCTGCCAGAACAGCCAGACCGACCACGGCTCGCCCGGCCGGGCCAGCATCAACACGCCGGTCCCGTGCCACTCGACGACCGAGGGGATCCGGCCGAGCCTGAATCTGCGTTCGATCGGCGCGGTCCGGATGTCCGATCCGTCGGGCAACGTCGGTTTGACCCGTGAGGTGCCGCCGGCGAGCCAGACCGCGAGTTGGTCCGGCTCGTCGCGAACCACGGTCACCGGCCGACAGTCCAGGACCTGGCCTCCGCGCAGATAACGCCAGAGCACCTGGTCGCCGGAAGACCAGGTGCCGGCCGCGGAACGGGGATCCTCGAAGTGCTCGTGCATGCGCAGGATGTTAGACATGAGCTTGGTGTACCCAGCGCCCGTGACACCTGACCGTGAGTCATGTTACGGGTGGGTCATCATGCGAAGAACATCCGGGTACGGTCCCCGCCGCACGCTCGGCACCCAGAGCGCCGCGACGGGGCCGCCTACGGCACGGAGTTCACCGCTGTCACGGCCGAGTCATCCCCAACACGTCCAGCGCCGTGTCGAGTTCGGCCTCGGTGAGGCGGCCGGCGGCGATGTGGCCGCGTTCGACGACCACCTGGCGGATCGTCTTGCGTTCGGCCAGCGACTGCTTGGCGATCTTCGCCGCCTCCTCGTAGCCCAGGAAGCGGTTCAGCGGCGTGACCACCGACGGGGAGGACTCGGCGTATTCGCGCATCCGCTCGGCGTCGGCCTCGATGCCGGCCACCGTACGATCCGCCAGCACCCGCGTGACGTTGGCCAGGAGGCGGATCGATTCGAGCAGGTTGCGGGCGATCACCGGCAACATCACGTTGAGTTCGAAGTTGCCCGCCGCGCCGCCGAAGGCCACCGCCGCGTCGTTGCCGATCACCTGCGCGACGACCTGGCCGACCGCCTCCGGGATCACCGGGTTGACCTTGCCCGGCATGATCGAGCTGCCCGGCTGCAGATCCGGCAGCCGGATCTCGGCCAGACCCGTGCGCGGCCCCGAGCCCATCCAGCGCAGATCGTTGACGATCTTGTTCAGGCCGACCGCGACGGTGCGCAACTGGCCGGACAGCTCGACCAGTCCGTCCCGCGCGCCCTGTGCCTCGAAGTGGTCGCGCGCCTCGACGAACGGCAGCCCGGTGGCCGCCGCGATCTCCGCGATCACCCGGGCCGAGAAGCCGGGCGGGGTGTTGATCCCGGTGCCCACCGCGGTGCCGCCCAAAGGAAGTTCGACCACGCGCGGCAGCGTCGCGTGCAGTCGCTCCACGCCGTAGCGCACCTGCGCCGCGTAGCCGCCGAACTCCTGCCCCAGGGTCACGGGCGTGGCGTCCATCAGGTGGGTGCGGCCGGACTTGACCACGTCGGCGAACTCGGTCGCCTTCGACTCCAGGGAGGACGCGAGGTGGTCGAGCGAGGGGATCAGCCGGTGGGTGACGGCGAGCGCCGCCGCGATGTGGATCGAGGAGGGGAAGACGTCGTTGGACGACTGGGACGCGTTGACGTGGTCGTTGGGATGTACGTCCCGGCCCAGTCGCTCCGTCGCCAAAGTGGCCAGGACCTCGTTCATGTTCATGTTCGACGAGGTGCCGGACCCGGTCTGGAACACGTCCACCGGGAACTGGTCCGCCCAGCGACCGCCGACCACCTCGACCGCGGCCTGCTCGATCGCCTCCGCCGTCTCCTTGTCCAACACGCCCAGTTCGGCGTTCACCCGGGCCGCCGCGCCCTTGATGCGGGCCAGGGCCTCCACGTGCGCCGGTTCCAGGTGCTGCCCGGAGATCGGGAAGTTCGCCACCGCCCGCTGGGTCTGCGCCCGCCACTTGGCGGCGGCCGGCACCCGGACCTCCCCCATCGAGTCGTGCTCGACGCGGAACTCGCCGGACGGGTCGGCACCCGGACCCGCGGTCGGCTCCGCGGTGGGCTCCGCGCTCGCTGCTGCCTCGGACATCGCTGTGGCCTCCTAGAAAGCGTTCCCTGGCGACAACGGCTTCTCGGCCCGGCCTGTTCCTGCGGGGCGGCGCCGGGCGGTCGGGGGTGGTCCCGGCGCTCGGGAGTGGTCCCGGGCGGCCCCGAACCGGCTAGCCGATCAGCAACACGTGCAGCGTCCGCGGACCGTGCACCCCCGCCACCCGCTCCAGCTCGATGTCGCTGGTCGCCGACGGGCCGGAGATCCAGGTCTGCGGGCGGCGCGGGTCGAGCCGGGCCACCGCCTCCGGCACGGTGCCCAGGACCTGGTCCGCGCGCACCACGCACAGGTGGTAGTCCGGCAGCAGGGTGAGCACCCGGCGGCCCTGGTCGAGGCCGGTGTCCAGGACGATCGTGCCGGTCTCGGCGACGGCGAGCGCGCACCCGGTGACCACCGCGTCGATCGCGCCGATCTCGTCCCGGCTCAGCTCCGGCGTGTCCACCACCAGCTCCGCGCCGAGCCGGGTCAGCCAGGACAGCTTGTTCCCGCGCGGCACCACCAGGCGGGTGACCCCGGCCCGGCGCAGCAGGTCGCTCGCGCCGAGCAGCAGGTCCCGGGTGTCGTGTACGCGCAGCACGGTCGCGTCGTAGTCGGCCAGCCGCGCGGCGAACCGGGCGACCGGGTCGAGGCCCGCCGGGCGCTCGCGCCGATACGTCCGGCGTACCGGCGGCGGCTTGGGCCGGTCGTCGAGGGCGGCGCGGAGCCGGTCCAGGACCACCGTCCGCGCCTCGCGGTCCGCCTCGCGGCGCTGCACCGTCACAGCTCCCGCCCCCCTTCGGTGCGCTTGTACCAGGACCGGAACGACTCCGCCGGGGGCGCCGGCGCGTCCCGGTCGGCGAACCACGCGCCGACCGGCCCGGACACGCGCTTCGGCAGCGGGACCCGACCGATCACGCCGTGGCGCACGAAGTGCGCGCCGACCCCGGCCACATGTTGGGCGAAGCCGATCCGCCACGGCTTCTCGAACGTCCACCGCAGCGTCTTCATCCCGGCGTCCTCGCCCCGGTCGTGCGGCCCGTGCCCGCCGTCCACAACCTGTGCACGAAGATGCACCAGCACCTCGGGGATGTCGATCCGCACCGGGCACGCGTCGAAGCACGCACCGCACAGCGTCGACGCGAACGGCAACGACGCGGTCTGCGCGTCCACCGGATGCCGGGCGATGCCGCGCAGTTGCGGCGTCAGGATCGCGCCGATCGGCCCGGGGTACACCGACCCGTACGCATGCCCGCCGGTGCGCTCGTACACCGGGCACACGTTCAGACAGGCCGCACACCGGATGCAGCGCAGCGCCTGGCGGCCCACCGGGTCGGACAACACGTCGGAGCGGCCGTTGTCGAGCAGGATCAGATGGAACTCCCGCGGCCCGTCCCCGGGGGTGACCCCGGTCCACATCGACGTGTAGGGGTTCATCCGCTCCCCGGTGGCACTGCGCGGGAGCAGTTGCAGGAACACCTCCAGGTCGCCCCACGTGGGCAGCAGCTTCTCCACGCCCAGGACGGTGATCAGCGTCTCGGGCAGGGTCAGACACATGCGCCCGTTGCCCTCCGACTCGACCACGCACACCGTGCCGGTGTCGGCGATCGCGAAGTTGGCGCCGGAGACCGCGACCTTCGCGCGCAGGAACTTCTGCCGCAGGTGCAGCCGCGCGGCGGCGGCGAGCGCGGCCGGCTCGTCGCTGAGCCGTTCGGGCGCCGGCCGCCCCACCCGGCCCATCTCGCGGATGAAGATCTCCCGGATCTGTGCCCGGTTGCGGTGGATCGCCGGCACCACGATGTGCGACGGAAGGTCGTCGCCGAGCTGCACGATCAGCTGCGCGAGGTCGGTCTCCCACGCGTGGATCCCGGCCGCGGCCAGCGCGTTGTTCAGCCCGATCTCCTCGGTGGCCATGGACTTGACCTTGACCACCTCGTCCACGCCCTTGGCCCGGGCGATGTCGACCACGATCGTGTTCGCCTCGGCCGCGTCCCGGGCCCAGTGCACCACGCCCCCGGCCGCGCGCACCGCCGCCTCCAGGTGTTCCAGGAGGCCGGGCAGCCGGGCCAGCACGTCGTCCTTGATCGCCTCGCCGGCCCGGCGCAGCAGCTCCCAGTCGGGCAGCTCCGCGACCACCGCGTCGCGCTTGGCCCGGATGGTGTGCGTGGCCGCGCGCAGATTGGCCCGCTGGACGGGGTTCGCCAGCTCGGCCTCGGCCGCCTCGGGGAAGGGCGGCATGCCGACGAAGGTGGGTTCCCTGCGTACCGCCGCGGTCATCGTGTCGCCTCCGGTCCCGGGGCGTGCCCCACGACGAGGCCCGACGCGTCGGGCAGGCCCGGTCGGTACACCGGCACGTCCGGCAGCGCGTCGGTGCGGGCCAGGATGTCCGCCAGGTGCAGTACCCGGATGCCCGCGTGTTGTCGGGAGATCAGTCCGCCGATGTGGGTCAGGCACGAGTTGTCCCCGGCGCACACCACCTGCGCGCCGGATTCCAGCGCGGCGGTCACCTTGTCGCCGCCCATCGCCACCGACGTCGGCGCGTTCTTCACCGCGAACGTGCCGCCGAAGCCGCAACATTCGTCGGCGCGCGGCAGGTCGACCAGGGTCAGCCCGCGCACCGCGCGCAGCAGCCGGATCGGCCGATCGCCCACCCGCAACACGCGCAGCGAGTGGCAGGTGGGGTGGTACGCGACGCTGTGCGGGAAGTAGGCGCCCACGTCGGTCACCCCGAGCACGTCGACCAGGAACTCGCTGAGTTCGTACACCTTCGGCGCGACCCGCGCGACGGCCTCCGGCAGCGTGCCGCCGGCCGTGCGGGCCACCGTGGCGTGATACTCGCGCACCATCGCGGTGCACGACCCGGACGGCACGATCACCGCGTCGTAGCCCTCGAACGCCTCGACGAAGGACCGGACCAGCGGTACCGCGTCGCGCCGGTAGCCGGAGTTGAAGTGCATCTGGCCGCAGCACACCTGGCCGTACGGGAACTCCACCTCGTGTCCGAGGCGCCGCAGCACCCGGACCACGGACGCGCCGGTCTGCGGGAAGAGCGTGTCGTTGAAGCACGTGATGAAAAGGGCAAGACGCACGATTTACCTCCGCGATCGACTGTACGGACGTCCCTTGGCGCACGCCCGGCCAGAGCCGCCGGGCGCGTCCGGTCGTGTGACGAGGGGCGCGGGGGGCGCCGGGATCGGGGCCGGTCTCCGACCTGTGTGGTTGCCACGTAGGGTCTGCGCATGAGCCTCCGGACGGCATTCGGCCGCCCCTTCGCCGCCGTGCGCACGCGACTGACCACGCGTCGGTCGCGGGTCGTGGCCGGTGTCCTCGCCCTCGTGGTGGTCGTGATCGCGGTCCTGGGGGTCGGCGTGCTCGCCGGGGACGACGCCGCGACGCCGGTACGCGCTACCGAACAGCGTGTGGATGTCGCCGCGGGGCCGGGCGATCCGGCCCGGATCGGCATCGACACCACGCTGTTCGTGCCGCCCGGTGTGCGGGGGCCCGCGCCCGCGGTGCTGCTCGCGCACGGATTCGGCGGCAGCAAGGCCGAGTTGCGCCGGGACGCGGAGGCGCTGGCCCGTTCGGGGTATGTGGTGCTGACCTATTCGGCGCGCGGCTTCGGCGGCTCGGCGGGGCAGATCATGCTGAACCAGCCGGACTACGAGGTGGCCGACGCGCGGGCGCTGGTCGACTGGCTGGCCGCGCGGCCCGAGGTGCGTCTGGACGGTCCCGGCGATCCGCGGGTGGGTGTGGCGGGCGCCTCGTACGGCGGCGCGCTCGCGCTGCTGACCGCCGCCTACGACCCGCGCGTGGACGCCATCGCGCCGCAGATCACCTGGCACGACCTCGCCGACGCGCTGCTGCCGAACGCGGCGGGCGGCGGGCCGGCCGAGGGTGTGTTCAAGAAGATGTGGGCCGGGCTGTTCTTCTCCTCCGGGACCAGTGCGCTGGACGGGCTCGCGCCGATGGACGCGAAGACCGGGTGCGGTCGGTTCGACGACCGGGTCTGCGCGATCTACCGCGAGGTGGCGGTGTCGGGGAAGTCCACGCCGCAGGCGGTCGATCTGCTGCGGCGGGCCAGTCCGGTCTCGGTGGCGGACCGGATCGCGGTGCCGACGCTGCTGATCCAGGGCCAGAACGACTCGCTGTTCCCGCTCGACCAGGCGGACCGCAACGCGGCGGCGATCGCCCGCAACGGCGCGCCGGTGGAGATGGTGTGGACGGCGGGCGGGCACGACGGCGGGCGGCCGCAGAGCGCGATGGTGCGCGACCGGGTCACGGGGTGGTTCGACCGGTGGCTCAAGCCGAGCGGGCCCGCGCCCAAGGCCGGCGCGCCGGCCGCCGCCGGGTCGTTCCGGGTGACCCGCTCCGGCGGGGTGGACAGTGCGACCCGGGAGCAGCGGCTGCGGATCGCCGACACCGACCACTACCCGGGCCTGGGCGGGACCCGGCAGCGCGAGGTGACGCTCGCGGGGCCGGAGCAGACCGTGGCCAATCCGCCGGGGGGCGCGCCGACGTCGGTGTCCGGGCTGCCGGGCCTCGGGCTGTTGGCCGGCTCGGGTGGGCCGGCCGCGCTGGCCGCCGGCGCGGGCGATCTCGGCGGGATCGCCTTCGACCTGCCCGGGCAGAGCGCGTTCTTCCAGAGCGACCGGATCGATCGGAGCGTGCACATCACCGGTTCGCCGACCGCGCGGGTGCGGGTCTCGGGCGCCGACGACATCGTGCTGTTCGCGAAGTTGTACGACATCGCGCCGGGTGGGGCGAGTGTGCTGCCGCACCAGTTGGGCGCGCCGATCCGGGTGAGCGGGGCGCGGGGCGGGCGGGACGTGGAGATCCGGCTGCCGGCGATCGACCACGAGGTCGACTCGGGCCACCGGTTGCGGCTCGTGTTGACCGCGACCGACCTGGGGTTCGCGTCGCCGGACACGCCCGCGAGCTATCGGGTCGCGCTCGCCGGGCCGGTGACGCTGCCCTCGGTGCCGGGGCTGCACGTGGGCTCTACCGGCTACCCCTGGTGGACGTGGGGTCTGCCGCTGATCGCGGTCGTGGTCGCGGCGGCCCTGCTGCTCACCGGGCGGCGCCGGGCGGCGGCGACCGCGCCGGATCCGGACCTGGCCGACGTCCCGCTGCAGATCCGCGGCCTGACCAAGCGGTACAAGGGCGGCAAGCTCGCCGTCGACGACCTGTCCTTCGGGGTCGAGGCGGGCCAGGTGCTCGGTCTGCTCGGCCCCAACGGCGCGGGCAAGACCACCACGCTGCGGATGTTGATGGGCCTGATCCTGCCGGACGACGGCGAGATAAGGATCTTCGGCCGGGTGGTCGGGCCCGGCGCGCCGGTGTTGTCCAGGCTCGGCTCGTTCGTCGAGGGCCCGGGTTTCCTGCCGCACCTGTCCGGGCGGGAGAACCTGTCGCTGTACTGGCGCGCCACCGGCCGGCCGCACGAGGACGCGCACTTCGACGAGGCCCTGGAGATCGCCGGGCTCGGCGAGGCGCTGGACCGGAACGTACGCACCTACTCGCAGGGCATGCGCCAGCGGCTGGCCATCGCCCAGGCCATGCTCGGCCTGCCGGACCTGCTGGTGTTGGACGAGCCGACCAACGGCCTCGACCCGCCGCAGATCCGGGCGATGCGCGACGTGCTGATCGGCTACGCGGCCACCGGCCGCACCGTGGTGGTCTCCAGCCACCTGCTGGCCGAGGTCGAACAGACCTGTACGCACGTCGTGGTGATGCACCGGGGCCGGCTGATCGCCTCCGGTCCGGTCGGCGAGATCGTCGGCAACGGCAACACGCTGGTGATCGGAACACCCGTACCGGACCTGGCGATCGCGACCCTGAAGGACCTGCCGGGCGTCGGCTCGGTGGAGCCCGAGGAGGGCGGCGTACTCGTGCACCTGGCGGGCGCGCGGACCTCCGCCCTGGTGGCCGAACTCGTCGGCGCCGGTGTCGCGGTGGACCGGGTGACCGCGCGCCGCCGGTTGGAAGACGCGTTCCTGACGCTCATTGGGGAGTCCTGATGACCCGTACGCTCCCCGAGTTGCCGACCGACGAGGGCGCGCACCCGATCCCGGGCGCGGCACACGCGCACGGCTATCGCCCCCGGCACACGTTGCCGATTCGGGTCGAGACCGTGCGCCAATTCCGGCGCCGGCGCACGCTGTTCATGATCGGGCTGCTGCTCGCGCTGCCGTGGATCCTGGTCGCCGCGTTCAAGATCGGCGGCGATCCGTCGGCGGACTCGGTGCCCACGCTGGTGGACGTGGCGACCAGGAGCGCGCTGAACTTCACCGCGTTCACCCTGTTCGTCTCGACCGGGTTCCTGCTGGTGGTGGCGGTCGCGCTGTTCTGCGGCGACACCGTGGCCAGTGAGGCGAGTTGGTCCTCGCTGCGGTATCTGCTGGCCGCTCCGGTGCCGCGTGCCCGGCTGTTGCGGGTCAAGCTCGTGGTGGCGCTCGGCTACAGCGTGCTGGCCCTGGTGTTGCTCCCGCTGATGGCGATGATCGCGGGCGCGATCGCCTTCGGATGGGGGCCGTTGGACCTGCCGGTGGGGGCGTCGCTGCCCACGGGCGAGGCGCTGGGGCGGATGTCGGTGGTGGTCGCGTACGGCGTGGTGGCGCAACTGGTGGTGATGGGCATCGCGTTCTGGCTGTCCACGGTCACCGACGCCCCGCTGGGCGCGGTGGGCGGCGCGGTCGGCCTGGTGGTGGTCTCCAACATCGTGGACGCGGTGACGGCGCTCGGGTCCTGGCGGGACTACCTGCCCACGCACTGGCAGTTCGCGTGGGTCGACGTCCTCCAGACCGACCCGCAGTGGGACGGCATGATCAAGGGCTCGGCGGTGTCGGTCTCGTACGCGGTGGTCTTCCTGGCCCTGGCGTTTCGCCACTTCGGCCGCAAGGACATCGTCTCGTGAGCCCCGACGAGGCTCCGGTGGTCACGGGCGCCGAGCCGGGGTCGTTCGCGCGGTCGGTGCTCGCGGAGCGGCATCCGGCGTTGCTGGGGCGGGTGTCGGCGGCGTTTCCGTGGCCACCGGAGCGCCGGCGGGCGCTGGACGACCTGCTCGGCGAGGTCTCCGGCGGGGTGATCGCGCCGCTGCCGGCGGATGCGCCCGACGCCGACGGGTGGGGCGCCCATGTGGGGCGTTCGTGGTTCGAGGTGCCGTTTTTGTGGGCCGAGAGCTACTTCTATCGTCGGCTGCTCGCGGCCACCGGCTATTTCGAACCCGGTCCGTGGCAGGGGGTCGACCCCTTCGGGCCGTTCAAGCGGGACGAGTTGCGCGGTGCGGTGGTGGACGAGGAGTTGGCGGCGCTCGACGACGACGGGGCATCGTCGGGTGAGGCGCTCCTGCGGGGTGCGCTGTGGGGCAATCGGGCGGACCTGGGCTTTCGGATGTCCGCGTCGGGGGACGACCCGGCGGCTTCGCACCTGGTCGCGGACGACAGCGCCCGGTTGTGGTCGCGGGTTTCGATCGGCGGCGCGGCCGAGGTGCACCTGATCGCGGACAACGCCGGGCGCGAATTGATCCCGGACCTGGTACTGCTCGACCACCTGCTGCACACGGGCCGGGCCGCGCGGGCCGTGCTCCACCTCAAGCCGTACCCGTACTTCGTCTCCGACGCGGTCACCGCCGACTTCCTGGCCGCGCTGGACCGGTTGCGTGCCGCGCCGGGGCGGGCCGCCGCCGTCGGCGCCCGGCTGTGGTCGGCGTTGTCCGCGGGCCGGCTGGGGGTGGGCGCCCACCCGTTCTTCTGCGCCCCGTCGCCCTACGAGGCGATGCCCGACGACCTGCGCCGGGACCTGTCGACGGCGACGCTGACGATCCTCAAGGGCGACCTCAACTACCGCCGCCTGGTGGGCGACCACCACTGGCCCCCCACCACCCCCTTCGCCGACCGCGTCACCCGCTTCCCGAGCCCGGTGGCCGCCCTGCGCACCCTCAAGTCCGACGTGGTGATCGGCCTCACCACACGGGCCCTGACCACCCTCGAAGCAGGCACGACCCCATGGCGCACCACCGGCACCCACGCCCTGATCCAGGTGAGCCCGTAGGGGCGCGCTTCCTCACGAGGGCGTCGTTCCTCATGCGCGCCGCGTCGCCCGGCTCGTGACCATCTCCGGCGCCCGAAACGCTCGGCGGTATGCGCCCGGGGTGGTGCCCACCCTGGTGCGGAAGCGGCGGCGGAGGTTGACCGCCGAGGTGAGGCCGACTCGGGTGGCGATGGCCTCGATCGGCAGGTCCGTCTCCTCCAGCAGGGTGCGGGCCGCGGCCACGCGGCGGGACAGGAGCCAGGCGCCGGGGCTGGTGCCGAGGCGGTCCGCGAAGCGTCTGGCCAGCGTGCGGGGCGAGACGCCGAGGTGGGCGGCCAGGTCGTGCACGGTCAGCGGGGTGCCGACACGCTCGTCGGCCCACGCGAACAGGTCGTCGAGGCCGTCCTCGGGCGCCGGCGGATGCCGCACCCGGCCGTCCTCGCGATGCGGTGGCAGCACCATGTCCCGCGCGAGGAGGGCGGCGTGCGCGGCCCCGTGGTCGCGCCGGACCAGGTGCAGGCACAGATCGAGGCCCGCGCCGGCGCCGGCGCTGGTGGCGACGTCGCCGTGGTCCACGTACAGCCGATCCGGCTCCACCCGTACTCCGGGGAACTCCCG
Source organism: Embleya sp. NPDC056575 (assembly GCF_042793325.1). NCBI lineage: Bacteria > Bacillati > Actinomycetota > Actinomycetes > Kitasatosporales > Streptomycetaceae > Embleya > Embleya sp. NPDC056575. The sequence continues at coordinate 68,444 of NZ_JBHTVA010000029.1, read as the reverse complement.
GCGCAACTGCTCGGCGCGCGCCCGGTGCGTGGTGGCCGAGCGGCCGTCCAGGAGCCCGGTGCGGGCCAGCGCGAACACCCCCGAGCAGATGCTCACCAGCCGGGCCCCACGCGCGTGCGCTCGCAGCAACGCGCGACGCACGTCGGCGGTAAGCGGCGTCTCCACCGGCAACCACCCCGGGATGATCACGGTGTCGGCGCGGTCGAGCGCGGCCAGGTCCTGCGGCACGTGCATCGTGTATCCGCCGGTGGTCGGCACCGGCCCCGGCGTCTCGGTGCACGTTTCGAACGTGTAGTGCCGCGGCACCCCGGCCCGCTCGGTGCCGAAGACCTCGACCGCGCAGCCGAGTTCGAACGTCGACTGCACCGGCCGCACCAGGGCCACCACACGATGCATGGCAGGAACGTACCCCATGGTGTCCGCCCGGACCCTGTCCCGCCCCGGCCCACCCACGGCACCGTGAAGGCATGCATCCCGAGATCCTCGCCCAGCCGGGCTATGTGTCCGCGTTCGTCGACGAAGCCCCGATCCGCACGCTCTTCCCCGGAGTTCGGTTCCGCCCGTTGTGGAAGGCGCCGACCGGTGCGCACGCCGGCGTGTTGGAGATGGACCCGAACTCCGCCTGGCCCCGCCGCGACGTACACGAGCCCGGTCCGGAGGAGGTCTACGTGGTCGCCGGCACCTTCAACGACGGCGCACGCGACTACCCGGCCGGCACCTTCCTGCACGCCCCCGCCGGGTCGTGGCACCTCCCGTCGACCACCACCGGCTGCACGCTGTTCCTCTTCTACCCGGCGGGCTAGACGGGCCGGGTCGGCCACATTCCGTGACCGACCCGACCCACCCATCCATTCGGTCGCGAGGCGTTCCGACCTCCCGCGGCCACCCCCGGCCGCCCGCTCGGCACCCGGGCCGGACACCCTCCGAAATAGGCCGATTCGGCACTCGCGAGAGTGACGCGTATGCTCCTTCCGGCCCCCTCCACCGGCCGTCGAACATCCGCGCGCGTGGATTGAGCTGGCCGTTCACCACCTCCCCCGCACTGATAAGTGATCACGATCAATGGATGAAGCATTGCTTATTTCATCTATCAATTTGGCTGTGACATCGTGATCGACGTACGTCCGACCGGGGTGGTGAACCTGCCTCCCCGGCCCCCTTGCGGAGGAGATCCAGTGCTTACTGTCGGTAACCAGTTCCCCGAGTACGACCTCACCGGCGTCGTGTCGCTGGAGGCGGACAAGGCCTTCGAGCAGATCACCAACAAGTCGTACGACGGCAAGTGGCGTGTCGTGTTCTTCTGGCCGAAGGACTTCACGTTCGTGTGTCCGACCGAGATCGCCGCGTTCGGCCGCCTCAACGAGGACTTCCAGGACCGTGACGCGCAGCTGCTCGGCGTGTCCGTGGACTCCGAGTTCGTGCACCTGGCCTGGCGCAAGGACCACCCGGACCTGACCGACCTGCCGTTCCCGATGTTGTCCGACCTCAAGCGCGAGCTGTCCTCGGCCGCCGGCGTGCTCAACGCCGACGGTGTCGCCGACCGCGCGGTCTTCATCATCGACCCGAACAACGAGATCCAGTTCGTGATGGTCACCGCCGGCTCGGTGGGCCGCAACCCCGACGAGGTCCTGCGGGTCCTCGACGCGCTGCAGACCGACGAGCTGTGCCCGTGCAACTGGCAGAAGGGTGGCGAGACCCTCGACGCCGCCAAGCTGATGGACGCCTGATCCATGGGTCTCGACGTCCTGAAGGCCGCACTGCCCGAATACGCCAAGGACCTCAAGCTCAACCTGGGCTCGGTCGTCGGCAACTCCAAGCTCCAGGAGCAGACGCTCTGGGGCACGGTGCTGGTGTCGGCGATCGCCACGCGCAGCCCGAAGGTGCTCGCCGAGCTGGAGCCCGAGGCCAAGAGCCGGCTGTCCGAGGAGGCGTACAACGCCGCCAAGGCCGCCGCCGCGGTGATGGCGATGAACAACGTCTACTACCGGTCGATGCACCTCATCGGCGACCCGGAGTACAGCAACCTGCGGGCCGGGCTGCGGATGAACATCATGGCCAACCCGGGCGCCCCGAAGGCCGACTTCGAGCTGTGGTCGCTCGCCGTCTCGGCGATCAACGGCTGCGGTCGGTGCCTGGAGTCGCACGAGCAGGTCCTGCGCAAGGAGAACATGCCGCGCGAGACGATCCAGGAGGCGATCAAGATCGCCGCCGTGATCCACGCGGTCGGCGTGACGCTGGAGTCCGAGCAGGGCTGACCCGCCGAAGTCCGGGCCGGGCCGAGCACGCCCCAAGCCCGAACACCCGTGCACAGCACGCGAGTACGACGTGAGAGCCCGTCCCCACCCGGGGGCGGGCTCTCACGCGTCGCACGGCTCATCGCCCCCGCGCACCGCTCATCGCCCCGACCACCCCTCACCGCCCCGCGCGCGACCACCCCACCGGCCGGGACCGAATCGCCCACCGCACCCGAACCGCCCCGCGCACCCAGGTCGCCCGCCACCACCGGGCCGTCCACCGCAGCCGCGCCGACACCGGCCGCGCGCCCGCGCCGATCCCCGCCCTCACGACGCCGCCATCCCCGCCAACGCGACCTCCCGATACAGCCCGACCGCGTCCCGCACGCCCATCCCCCGATGGATCCGGCTCCCGGTCGAGATCGCCGTGCGCAACACCCGCTGGGTGAAAACCGGGTCCAGGTCCGGGTGGAAGTCGCCCGAGTGGATGCCGGCGACCAGCGCCCGGGTCCACGTCTCCGAGACCTTGGCGCGCTGCGCGGACAGCCGGCTCGCGGGCAGTTCGTCGCCGCGCACCTCGTTTATGGCCAGCACCGTCGACACGCCGTGGCACGCGTGCGCCTCCACGGTGTGCCCGATCAGACCGGCCAGTCGCTGGACCGGCTCCGGCCGATCCGCGGCGTCCTTGTCGAAGGCGGTGCGCAGATCGCCGAGGAATTCGCCGAGGAGTTCGCCGAGCAACTGCTCCTTGGAACCGATGTGATGGGCGAGGCTGCCGACCGGGACACCGGCCAGATCGGCGATCCGGCGCACCGTGGTGCCCGCGTACCCGTCCTGTTCGAAGAGCAGGTTGGAGGCGATCCGGATCCGGGTGCGCGCGTCGGTGCGGCGCGGCACCCGGGCCATGCGCCGCTCGACCTCGACCCGTACGTCGTCGCCGGAGCCGATCCGGCGCAGCGTGGGCATTGTGTGGCGGGCCGGTCCGAGCAGGGTGCAGATGCGCTGCGACGCGTAGCGTCCGGGCCGGACGATGCCGCGCACGAACACGTCGACGAGCCGACCGGCGGCGGCGTCGGGGTCGTAGCGCCCGCTCGGCCGGTACCACTGGGCCATCCCCCACACCGCCGACTGGAGCATCAGCGACAGCAGTACGGGATGCAGGTCGCGACGCAGGCTGCCCTCCTCCACGCCGCGCCGCAACACCCGCCCCCACAACGCGGACGCCTCGGCGGTGCGATCGGACAGCCACACGAAACCGTCGCTCCCGGAGAGCCGGCGCGACTCGCCGACGACCACGATCGCCGCGTCGGGGCTGTTGCCGATCACTTCGAGGCTGTCCCGCAGCAGCCCGCGCAGGGTGTCAATGGGGGCGTCGCCGCGCTCGACGGTGGCGCGCTGCCGGCTCATGATGTCGGTGAAGAAGGAGTCGAGCACCTCGAGCAACATCGCTTCCTTGGACGGGAAGTGATGGTAGAGGCTGCCCGAGAGCATGTCGGCGGACTCGGCGATCTGACGAACCGTCGTGGCACCATAGCCGCGCTTGGCGAACAGCGCGCAGGCGTGTCTGATGATCTCCGCGCGTCGATCCGTTCGCGGCTTGATGTGACGCTCCGCACCCGCTCGATCGCTCAACACGAGGCAAGCGTAGTACGCCTGGGATTCCCATGCGGAGTCTCACGTTCCGGTAGTCCCCACCCACCCCATCCGCCCCATCATCGACCACTTCGACGCGCTCGCCGAACCCGTGGGACGCTCCCATATCCTTGACTTAGTCATACAACTGGTGCAGGGTGAGATCGGGCCGGTCGGCTCGGGCCGGCAACCCGTCGCCACCGTGGTCCGGCCCCCTGGACCGGCCACTCAGGACTCGCTAGGAGCGACCCATGGGCAACCCCGTCATCGTCGAAGCCGTGCGCACCCCGATCGGCAAGCGCAACGGCCGGCTCGCCGGGCTGCACCCGGTGCAACTGCTCGCGGCCGTACAGCGCGGGCTGATCGAGCGGGCCGGGATCGACCCCGAGCTGATCGACCAGGTGATCGGCGGCTGCGTCACCCAGGCCGGCGAGCAGTCCGGCGACATCGTCAAGCACGCCTGGCTCTACGCCGGACTGCCGCACCGCACCGGCGGCACCACGATCGACTGCCAGTGCGGGTCGGCCCAGCAGTCGGTGCACCTGATCGCCGGGCTGATCGCGACCGGCGCCATCGATGCGGGAGTTGCATGCGGCATCGAGTCGATGAGCCGCAACCCGCTCGGCCACACCGCCAAGCCCGGCCAGAAGTCGAAGCCGGAGGACTGGGCGATCGACCTGCCCGACCAGTTCACCGCCGCCGAGCGGATCGCCCGCAACCGGGGCATCACCCGCGCCGACGTGGACGCGCTCGGCGTGCGCTCGCAGGCCAACGCCAAACGCGCCTGGGACGAGGGCCGCTTCACCTCACAGGTGGTCCCGGTCGAGGCCCCGATCCTGGACGCCGAGGGCAACCCCACCGGCGAGACCGCCGTGGTCGACCGCGACCAGGGCCTGCGCGACACCACGATCGAGAGCCTGACCCGGCTCAAGCCGGTCCTGCCCGACGGCATCCACACCGCGGGCAACTCGTCGCAGATCTCCGACGGCGCCGCGGCACTGCTGATCATGGACGAGGACCGGGCCCGCGCACTGGGCCTGCGCCCGCGCGCGCGGATCGTCGCACAGGCGATGGTCGGCGCCGACCCGCACTACCACCTCGACGGCCCGAACGACGCGACCGAGCGGCTGTTCGCCCGCTCGGGGATGGCCATGTCCGACATCGACCTGTTCGAGGTCAACGAGGCGTTCGCGTCCGTCGTACTGTCCTGGGCCCAGGTGCAAAAGGCCGACCTGGACAAGGTCAACGTCAACGGCGGCGCGATCGCGCTCGGCCACCCGGTCGGCTCCACCGGCGGCCGACTGCTGACCACCGCGCTGTACGAACTCGAGCGCACCGACCGGCAGTTCGCGCTGGTGACGATGTGCGCCGGCGGCGCCAACGCGTCGGGCACCATCATCGAACGCATTTGAGACACCGTCGCCCACGACCGAGCCCCGCGCGCCGAAAGGCGGGCGGGGCTCGGTCGTGCGCGGCGGGGCGGGTCGAGGACCCGCGGCCGGCTCAGTACCAGTTGTGGCTCTGCCAGAACGTCCACGCCTGGCACGGGCTGCCGTAGCGCTCGTTCATGTAGCTCAGGCCCCACTTGATCTGCGTCGCGGGGTTGGTCCGCCAGTCGGCGCCGGCGGAGGCGTACTTGCTCGCGGGCAGCGCCTGCATCAGACCGTACGCGCCGGAGGAGGAGTTGGTGGCGTTGACCCGCCAGCCGCTCTCCTTCTGGACGATGTTGCTGAAGCACGTGTACGAACTCGCGCTCATCATCGACTTGGCGATCGCCTGGGCGTCGGCGGCGGACGCCGACACCTTCTCCACCGCGCCGCGGTTGTCGGATCGCGCCGCGCGCTCGGCGGCCGCCTTGCGGTCGGCCTCCTTCTGGGCGGCTTCCTTCTCGGCGGCTTCCTTTTCCGCGGCGGCCTTGTCGGCCGCGGCCTTCTCCGCCGCCGCCTTCTCGGCCGCGTCGCGCTCGGCCTTGACCCGGGCGGCCTCTTCGGCCTGCACCCGCTGCGCCTCGTCGTAGGCGGCGGTCTGCGCGTCGGCCTGGTGGGTGATACCGGTGCTCAACTGCTGCGCCGCGGGGGCCGCGGGAACCTCGAGAAGCTTCGTGGTGCTCGCTTCGTCTGCCGTCTGGGCGTCGGCGGACGCGGAAACGCCCGTGCCACTGAATCCGACCACGGCGCCAACGGCCGTGACAGCGGTGGCTGACGCCACGGCTATCCCCCGAACCGAGATCCGGCTCACACACGTTCCTTCCGGCAGGCGTGCACCGCGATCCAAGCGGCGAACGGGTCCAACCTCCGGTCTCCCCCGCCCCCTCGGGGGGCGTTTCGGCCTGCACGCCCGATCGTTCGCCGGGCGCGTGCCGTGGGTGGCGTACAGCAGGTCATGTGTTGAGTTTTCGGGGCCGAGCTGTACGCGGAGGTCTTACAAGTCCAGCAGCCTGCCTCAGCCAAACATCGGGAAGCAAATTTCCCGAGACGTGGCGAACATCACAACTCCCGGAATCGCCAAGCCTTTTCCATTTCGTCGCCGACCGTTTCCACCCGGAATATGCGGACACGTCGAAGCCCCGCCGTCGACGTCTCGAAGCAGTCGAGACGTCGGCGACGGGGCCGGTCGAAGCACTCCCGCGGGTCGTTCACCAGGCATCCGTCAGCCCGGCAGGTCCTCCAGCATCTCGGTCACCAGGGCCGCGATCGGCGAGCGCTCCGATCGGGTCAGCGTCACGTGCGCGAACAGCGGATGCCCCTTCAACTTCTCCACCACCGCGACCACTCCGTCGTGCCGACCCACCCGCAGGTTGTCCCGCTGGGCTACGTCGTGGGTGAGCACCACCCGCGAATTGCTGCCGATCCGCGACAGCACGGTCAGCAGCACATTGCGCTCCAGGGACTGCGCCTCGTCGACGATCACGAACGCGTCGTGCAGCGAACGCCCGCGGATGTGGGTGAGCGGCAGGACCTCCAACATCCCGCGCGCGACGACCTCCTCGATCACATCCGACGTGGTCACCGCCGACAACGTGTCGAAGACCGCCTGGGCCCAGGGGCTCATCTTCTCGTTCTCGGTGCCCGGCAAATAGCCGAGTTCCTGACCACCCACCGCGTACAGCGGCCGGAAGACCATCACCTTCCGGTGCTGATTGCGCTCCAGGACCGCCTCCAGGCCCGCGCACATCGCCAGCGCCGACTTGCCGGTGCCGGCCCGGCCGCCCATGGACACGATGCCGATGTCGGGGTCGAGCAACAGATCCAGCGCTATCCGCTGCTCGGCACTGCGCCCGTGCAGGCCGAACACGTCGCGGTCGCCGCGCACCAGTCGGACCTGCTTGTCGGCGGTGACCCGGCCGAGCGCCTTGCCGCGCTCGGATACCAGCACGAGACCGGTGTGACAGGGCAGGTCGGCGGCCTGTTCGATGTGTGTGCGGTCGTGCTCGAACAGGGCGTCGATGTCGGCGGAGTCGACCTGGAGTTCGGCCATCCCCGTCCAGCCCGAGGTGTTCACCAGTTCGGCGCGGTACTCCTCCGCGCTCAGCCCCACGGCGGAGGCCTTGACCCGCATCGGGACGTCCTTGGACACCAGTGTCACATCGTGCCCCTCGGCCATGAGGTGCCTGGCCACCGCCAGGATCCGCGAGTCGTTGTCACCCAACCGGAAGCCGGGCGGCAACACCGTCGCGTCGATGTGGTTGAGCTCCACCCGCAGGGTGCCGCCGGACTCGCCGATCGGCACCGGCGCGTCGAGCCGCCCGTACCGCGTTCGGAGCTCGTCGAGCATCCGCAGCGCGTGCCGGGCGAAGTAGCCCAGCTCCGGGTGGTGCCGCTTGGCCTCCAACTCGGTGATCACGACGACGGGCAGAACCACCTCGTGCTCGTCGAACTTCAAGAGCGCCGACGGATCGGCAAGGAGCACGCTGGTGTCGAGGACATACGTCCGGTGCTGCGGAGCACGGCGTTGGATCGTGGCCACGGAGTGCCTCGCCCCCTCTCAGGGCACGCGCACCGTGCGCCCTGATCGCTCGGAGTCCGGGCCCCGGCCCGAAGGCCGGGTGCCCGACCCTCCTGTCGCCGTGAACAGTGGAGCTTGAAGTGCACGGAAGGGCCTCCCGGGCAGGTGACGGGGTGTCACCCACATATCGCACCGGCCCACATGATGTGCGCCGGCCCGACGGGGTTATGCCCGGCCGCGGGGGGTCCAACACAAACCGGATGATCACACACCGGTGGAACCCCTGGCACCGACAGGCCCGGTGACGAGGCGTCAGGCCCCGTAGCGGCGATGGCGGGCGGAGTAGTCGCGCAACGCCCGAAGGAAGTCGACTTTTCGGAAGTCCGGCCAGAAGGCCTCGCAGAAGTAGAACTCCGAATGCGCACTCTGCCACAACAGGAAGCCGGACAACCGCTGTTCACCCGAGGTTCGGATGACCAGGTCCGGATCGGGCTGCCCGCGCGTGTACAGGTGCTCCGCGATGTGCTCGACGTCGAGCACCTCGGCCAATTCCTCGATCGAGGTGCCCTTGCCGGCGTGCTCGACCAGCAGCGAGCGCACCGCGTCGGCGATCTCGTGCCGACCGCCGTAGCCGACCGCGACGTTGACGAAGACGCCGGTCAGGTCGGCGGTCTCGGCCTCGGATCGCTTCAGCACCTCGCGCGTGTGTTCGGGCAGCAGGTCGAGCGCGCCCACCGGGTGCACCCGCCAGCGCCGCGCGGCGGCCAGGTCGGTGACCGCGTTCTCGATGATCACCATCAGATCGGCCAGCTCGTCGGGGGGCCGGTTGAGGTTGTCGGTGGACAGCAGCCACAGGGTGACCACCTCGACGCCGACCTCTTCGCACCAGGTGAGCAGCTCGTGGATCTTGTCGGCGCCCTTGCGGTGCCCCTCGGCGACCTGCTCGCCGTACGCCTTCGCCCAACGGCGGTTGCCGTCGAGGATGACGCCGACGTGACGCGGTATCACCGTACGGTCGAGCGACGCCTCGATGCGCTTGCCGTACGCGCCGTATGCGAGGTCCCGCAGGCCCATGTCCACCTGCTCCTCCGTCCGTGATCACCCGCGCCGAAAACCCTACTCCCGTCCGACGCCCGCTCGATCTCACGCGGCGGAGGACAGGCGTGAAGATGCGGTGAAGGTCGGCCCGCGATCGGCGTGTCGCGTCACGACACGCGCTTCGGAACCGACCGGGTCCCGGCCGGGGAAGGAACCGGTCGAAACGCCGAGGGCCCGGCGGGAGGAGATCCCGCCGGGCCCGGAGCGTACCGGTATTTTGACGTCGAGTCAGCTCACCGTCGGCGTACCGTCGGCTCGATGTCGGCGCGGGGCCGGCTCAGCCGTCGAGTCGCGCGACCAGCTTGTTGTACTCGTCCCACAGACCCTGCGGGGTGTGGGTGCCGAACTTCTCCAGGTGCTCGGGGACCAGTGCGGCCTCCTGCTTCCAGATCTCCCGGTCCACGCTCAGCAGCAGGTCCAGCTCCGCGTCGCTCAGGTCCAGACCCTTGAGGTCCAGCGATTCGCGCGTGGGCAGTACGCCGATCGGGGTGTCCACGCCGCCGGCGAGCCCTTCCAGGCGCTCGACGATCCACTTGAGCACCCGGCTGTTCTCGCCGAAGCCCGGCCACACGAACTTGCCGTCCGCGTCCTTGCGGAACCAGTTCACGTAGTAGATCTTCGGCAGCTTGTCGGCCGAGGTCGCCCGGCCGATGTCCAACCAGTGCGCCATGTAGTCGCCCATGTTGTAACCGCAGAACGGCAACATCGCGAACGGGTCGCGGCGCAGCTCGCCGACCGTGCCCTCGGCGGCGGCGGTCTTCTCCGAGGCGACGTTCGCACCGAGGAAGACACCGTGCTGCCAGTCGAAGGACTCGGTCACCAGCGGCACCGCGCTGGCCCGGCGACCACCGAAGAGGATCGCCGAGATCGGCACGCCCTTCGGGTCCTCCCACTCCGGCGCGATCGTCGGGCACTGGGCGGCGGGGACGGTGAAGCGCGCGTTGGGGTGGGCGGCGGGGGTGTCCGACTCGGGCGTCCAGTCGTTGCCCTTCCAGTCGATCAGGTGGGCCGGCGGCTCCTCCGTCATGCCCTCCCACCAGACGTCGTTGTCGTCGGTGAGCGCGACGTTGGTGAAGACCGAGTTGCCCCACATGGTCTTCATCGCGTTGGCGTTGGTGTGCTCGCCGGTGCCCGGAGCGACCCCGAAGAAGCCCGCCTCGGGGTTGATCGCGTAGAGCCGGCCGTCCTCGCCGAACCGCATCCACGCGATGTCGTCGCCGACGGTCTCCACGGTCCAGCCCGGAATGGTCGGCTGGAGCATCGCGAGGTTGGTCTTGCCACACGCCGAGGGGAAGGCGGCGGCGATGAACTTCGGCTCGGCGCCCGAGGGAGGCGTGAGCTTCAGGATCAGCATGTGCTCGGCCATCCAGCCCTCGTCCCGCGCCATGACCGACGCGATCCGGAGCGCGTAGCACTTCTTGCCGAGCAGGGCGTTGCCGCCGTAGCCCGAGCCGAAGGACCAGATCTCCCGGTCCTCGGGGAAGTGCGTGATGTACTTCTCGGTGTTGCACGGCCACGGCACGTCCGCCTCGCCCTCGGCGAGCGGTGCCCCGACGGTGTGCACGGCCTTGACGAACTCGCCGTCGGTGCCCAGGTAGTCCAGGACCGCCTGCCCCATGCGGGTCATCGTGCGCATCGACACCGCGACGTAGGCGGAGTCGGTGATCTCGACGCCGTAGGCGGCCAGCGGCGAGCCGACCGGACCCATGCAGAACGGCACCACGTACATCGTGCGACCACGCATCGAACCGGCGAACAGCCCGTCGAGCTTGGTGCGCATCTCGGCCGGGGCTATCCAGTTGTTGGTCGGACCCGCGTCCTCCTCCTTTTCGGAGCAGATGAAGGTCCGGTCCTCGACGCGCGCGACGTCCCGAGGGTCGGACGTCGCGTAGTAGCTGTTGGGGCGCTTGTTCTCGTCGAGCTTGCGGAAGGTGCCCTTCTCGACGAGGAGGTCGGCGAGGCGCTGGTACTCCTCTTCCGAACCGTCACACCATTCGATTCGGTCGGGCTGGGTCAGCCGGGCGATCTCGCTCACCCAGTCGAGCAGCTGCCTGTGTTTCGTCGGGACCTCGTTGGCCACGATCGCTCCATTTCGCGCCCGGGACGGCGAGTCCCCGGCGTCGGGTTGAGGGTTGCGGGGATTTTATCCGGTCGGTCGAACACGGAACCGTCCGGGATCGGGCCCCCACCTGGAAGTTGTGCCCCGTCCCGGACCGAAAACCCCAAAGACGTGCGCTTTCGCGCCCCTCCGGGACAAGATCTCCCGTGATGCGTCTCACTCCGTACTTACCGGTAACCTACGTCGCCGTAAGTACACTCGGGCCCATGAGTGTGGACGCACATGGCTTCACGGCGCCCTTGTCGCCCATCAAACCCCGGCTCCGCGGATGGATCCACGCGGGCACCTTTCCGCTGGCGGTGGCCGCGGGCATAGTCCTGGTCGCATTGTCCGACGACGCCAAATCCCGCGTCGCGTGTGGTGTGTTCGCTCTGACCGCGGCGATGCTCTTCGGTACGTCCGGGGTGTACCACCGCGGCAACTGGGGACCGCGCGGCGAGGCGGTGTTGCGGCGGCTCGACCACGCCAACATCTTCCTGATCATCGCGGGCACCTACACCCCGTTGACCATCCTATTGCTGGGCAAAAGCGACCAAATACTGCTGTGGGCGGTGTGGATCGGGGCACTCGCCGGCATCGGTTTCCGGGTCTTTTGGATCGGCGCGCCCCGCTGGCTCTACACCCCGATCTACGTCGTGCTGGGCTGGGCGGCGGTGTTCTACCTGCCCGAGTTCATGCGCGAGGGCGGCGTCGCGGTGGTGGTCCTGGTGATCGTCGGCGGCGTGCTCTACAGCCTCGGCGCGGTGGTCTACGGGATCAAGCGGCCCAACCCGTCGCCGCAGTGGTTCGGCTTCCACGAGGTCTTCCACGCCTTCACGCTGCTCGCGTTCGCGAGCCACTTCGTCGCCGTCGCGCTGGTCGCGCTGCGCTGACCCGTCCCACACTCGTCGGCCCGAAGGCCCGCCGCTCCCCCGGGAGTTGCGGGCCTTCGGGCTTTTCCGGATTTTCCCCCGAGCTTGGGCTGCCCTTTGCCGAGAAAAGTGACTGCCACCGGTTTTTGAGAGCTACTGTCATAAAGTAGAAGCACTCAATAGGAGGTGGCTGTCATGGAAGCGACGACGGGCGGACCGACCCACGCGACCGAGGCGGAGGGGGTGCCGGATCCGAGGCGATGGTGGGCGTTGGGGGCGCTGGTGATCGGCCTCCTGGTGGTCGGCCTGGACACCACGATCATCAACGTGGCGATGCCGACGATGAGCGATCGATTGGGCGCGAGCACGGGCGATCTCCAGTGGATCGCCGACTCCTACATCGTGGTGTTCGCGGCGCTGATGCTCCCGGCCGGACTGATCGGCGACCGCTACGGCCGGCGGCGCTTCCTGCTGGTCGGGCTCGCCGTGTTCGGCGTCGGCTCGGTGGTCGGCGCGCTCGTCGGCTCGGTCGAGGGGGTGATCGCGGCGCGCGCGCTGATGGGCGTCGGCGGCGCGTTCATCATGCCGCTTTCGTTGTCCATCCTGCCCTCGCTCTTCCCCGCCGCCGAGCGTGGTCGGGCGATCTCGATCTGGGCCGCGAGCACCGCGCTGGGCATCCCGCTCGGACCGATCCTGGGCGGGCTGCTCCTGGAGCACTTCTGGTGGGGCTCGGTGTTCCTGATCAACATCCCGATGGTCGGGCTCGCCCTGCTGGTCTGCGGGTTCCTGCTGCCGGTCTCCCGCTCCGCCGACGCGCCCCGGGTGGACGTCGCGGTCACGGTCCTGGTGACCGCCGCGCTGACCACGCTGATCTTCGCGGTGATCGAGGCGCCCGAGTGGGGCTGGGGGGACGCCCGGGTGCTCACCCTGTTCGGCGCGGCGGCGCTGCTCGCGGCGAGTGTGGCGGTGCGCGAGAGCCGGGCCCGGCGGCCGATGATCGACTTCGGGCTCTTCCGCGACCGCAACTTCCTGTGGGCCACGATCTCCGCGCTGGTGCCGTCCTTCGCCATGTCGGGGGTGTTGTTCCTGGTCCCACAGCGGTTCCAGGGCGTCGACGGAAGCAGTGCGCTGGGCACCGGTCTGCGGCTGTTGCCGCTGCTCGGCGGGCTGTTCGTGACCGCGCTGGCGAGCGACAAGGTCGCGCCGCGCTTCGGCTACAAGGTGGTCATCCCCGGCGGGATGTTCCTGCTCGGCTGCGGGCTGCTCCTGGGCGCGACCGGCTCGGCCGACGACGGCTACGGGTGGACGGCCTGCTGGCTGGTGTTGACGGGGATGGGCCTGGGGTTGTCCCTGGTGCCCGCGATGGACGCGGTGATGGCGGGCGTCGCGCCGGAGCGGGCCGGGATGGGGTCGGCCCTGGTACAGACGTTGCGCCAGGTCGCGGGCGCGCTCGGGGTGGCCATCCTGGGCAGCGTGCTCGCGTCGGCCTACGTGGACCGGATCGACACGGGCGGGCGTCCCGACCCGGTCGCCGACACCGCGCGCGAGTCGATCGGCGGCGCGGCGAAGGTGGCCGGCCACGGCGCCGACCCCGCGCTGCTCGACTCGGCCCGCGACGCGTTCGTGCACGGCATGGACCTGAGCCTGCTGATCTGCGGCGTCACCGCACTGGTCCTGGCCGCCGCGGTGGCGGTCTTCCTGCCCCGCCGCGCCGCGACGACCCCGGCGCCGACGGACGGCGCCGGCGGACCGGGAGCGGACGGTGCGGCCGGACCGGGAGAATCGGAGCATGACCGCGAAGGAGTCCTCCATCCCTGACCTGCCCGTCGCCCCCTCGGGGCTGCGCGAGCGCAAGAAGATCAAGACCCGGCGGGCGATCCGCCGCGAGGCCTATCGGCTCTTTCGCGAGCACGGCTACGACGCGACCACCGTGGACCAGATCGCCGAGGCCGCGGAGATCTCGCCGAGCACCTTCTTCCGCTACTTCCCGAGCAAGGAGGACGTCGTGCTCACCGACGAATACGACCCGATGCTCGTGGAGATCCTGCGCAGCGCCCCCGAGGGCACCAGCCTGATCCGGATCGTGCGCACGGGCGTGGTGGAGGCGCTGCGGCGGATCATGCGCGAGGAGGGCGAGGAGATGACCACGCGGATGTCGCTCGTGGTCGGCGTGCCGGCGCTGCGGCGGCGCAACTACGAACAGCAGATCGAGACGTGGCGGCTGATGGCCGAGACCTACGCCGCCCGGACCGGGCGCTCGGCGCTGGACTTCGACCTCCGGGTGGCCGTCTCCTCGATCAACGCGACGATGGCGGAGGCGATCATGACCTGGGCGGAGGGCGGCTGCGTCGGGGATCCGGCGGTGCTGGTGGACCGGGCGCTGGGGATCCTGGAGGCGGGGTTGCGGGAGGGGCCGTGACGGGGCGGGCTCGGGCCGGGTTTGCCCGGGCCCGAGCCCGGCGGTCGGGCCCGGGCGGGTGGGTTCAGGCTCGGGCGACCGCCTTGGCCAGGACCTGGTCGGCCAGTTGCTCCGGGTCGGTCACCGGGGCGTCGCAGGTGAAGTGCCGACACACGTACGCGGCCGGCCTGCCGCCCACCGGCGTGCGGTCGCGCAGCAGCGGCACCGGCGGGTCCTCGGCCGGGTCGCCCATCGCGACCACGGCGCCGGGCGCGGTGGTCATCAGCGCGGTCAGGTAGAGCGCCCAGGTCGCGTCGTCGTCGCGCGGGCCGACCACGGCGATCTCGCGCGGGCCGTCCAGCCACGCCTCGGCGACCGCCAGGCCCCAGCCGATCCCGCGCGGCGTCCGGGCCGCCAGCACCCGGACCACGCCGAGCGCGCGCCCGGCGGCCTCGCGGTGTTCGGCCGAGCCCAGATACGCCGCGTAGCCGAGCAGGGCGCCGGCCGCGCCGGTCCAGCCCGAGGGGGTGACCCCGTCGGTGGGGTCCTGCGGCCGGCGAAACAGCTCCTCCGCGTCGTCGGCGGTGTCGTACAGCGCGCCGTCCTCGTCCACGAAGTGCCCCAGGATCACGTCCACGAGCACCCCGGCGAAGGTCAGCCACGCGTCGTCGGCGGTCACCGCGTACAGCGCCAGGAACCCCTCGGCCACGTCCGCGTAGTCCTCCAGGACCCCGGCGTTCGGCCCGGGCCGGCCGTCGCGCGAGGTGCGTACCAGCCGGTCGCCCAGCTCGTCGTCCTCGTCGCCGCCCAGGTGCACCGCGACCAGCAGGTCGGCCGCCGCGAGCGCGGCGTCGAGCAGGTCCGGGCGGGAGAACAGGGTGCCGGCCTCGGCCAGCGCGGCGATGGTGAGCCCGTTCCACGCGGCCACGACCTTGTCGTCGCGCCCCGGCCGCTCCCGCTCCCCGCGCGCGGCCAGCAACCTCGCCCGCACGTCGGTCAGCCGCTCGAAGTCCTCGGGGTCGTCGGCCAGTCGCAGCACCGACCGCCCGTGCTCGAAGGTACCCTCCTCGGTCACCCCGAACACGTCGGCGGCCCACGCGCCGTCCTCGGCGCCCAGCACCTCGACCAGCTCGGCCGGGGTCCACACGTAGAACGCGCCCTCCACGGAGTGGCCCTCGGCGTCCGCGCTGTCCGCGTCCAGCGCGGACGCGAACGCGCCCTCGGGAGTGCGCAGTTCGCGCACCACGAAGTCGGCGGTCTGCAACGCGATCCGGCGGGCGAACTCACTGCCCGTGGCCCGCCACAGGTGGGTGTAGACCCGGATCAGCTGGGCGTTGTCGTAGAGCATCTTCTCGAAGTGCGGCACCACCCACGCCTCGTCCACCGAGTAGCGCGCGAAGCCGCCGCCGAGCTGGTCGTAGAGGCCGCCGCGGGCCATCGCCTCGCAGGTCTCCTGGACGATGCCCAGGGCCGCCTCGGACTCGGTCCTGGCGTGGTGGCGCAGCAGGAATTCGAGCACCATCGACGGCGGGAACTTGGGCGCGTGGCCGAAGCCGCCGTGCGCGGTGTCGTAGTCGTGCGCGAGCAGGGTCAGCGCCGCGTCCAGTTCCTCGGCGGTCGGCGCCGCGCCGTCGGTGTACAACGCGCGCGGGGCGGCCAGCGAGGCGGCGATCTGGGTGCCGGTGCGCCGCACCTCGTCGTTGCGGTCCTTCCAGGCGACCTTGACCGCGTGCAGCAACTGGCGGAACGAGGGCATGCCGTGGCGGGCCTCGTTCGGGTAGTAGGTGCCGCAGTGGAACGGCTCGCCGTCGGGGGTGGCGAACACGGTCATCGGCCAGCCGCCCTGGCCGCCGTTCAGCGCGACCGTGGCCTCCATGTAGACCGCGTCCACGTCCGGGCGTTCCTCGCGGTCGACCTTGATCGCCACGAAGTCGGCGTTGACGATCGCGGCGGTGGCCTCGTCCTCGAAGGACTCGTGGGCCATCACGTGACACCAGTGGCAGGCGCTGTACCCGACGCTGAGCAGGATCGGCACATCCCGGCGACGCGCCTCCGCGAACGCCTCCTCACCCCACGGCCACCAGTCGACGGGATTGTCGGCGTGCTGCAACAGGTAGGGCGACGTGGACCCGACGAGACGATTCGGCATGGCGCCATCCTCGCAGGGCCGCCGCGCGCGGGACCGCTCAGGCGACGGGCGCGCCGTTGTCTTCCTTCTTCTGCGCCGTGTCGCTCTGCCGCGCCGTGTCGGTCTCGGCGGGCTCGCGGCTCGCGGCCGGAGTGCCGCTCTCGTCGAAGTCGACCCGCTTGAGCCGCGTGTTCATCGACTTCAGCAGCAGCCAGGTGGCGACCGCCAGGAACGCGACCACCACGAATCCGAGCAGGCCGGGCGTGACCTTGCTTTCCTCGACCGCGAGCTGGACCGCGAGCGACATGACGAACTACCTCCTGGATCGGAACCCCTCGGTGTCAAGAGTGACATCCGATCGCCGGAACGTATGCACCGAGGGCCCGGAAAGTCGCTCCCGGGCCCTCGCTCCCATCGATTGCCGCCGCCTACCGGCGCACGCCCACCCGCACACCCGCGAACAGGTCGTCCTCGGGCAGGTCGGTGTCCACCAGCGACCGCACCAGCTCGTAGTCCTCCGTCGGCCACACCTCGCGCTGCACCGAGATCGGCACCCGGAACCAGAAGCCGTCCGGGTCCACCTGGGTGGCGTGCGCGATCAGCGCCCGGTCCCGGGTCTCGAACCAGTCGGCGCACGGCACGCGCGTGGTGATGTCGCGCTCGTCCCGGTCGCCCCAGCGCTCCAGCCATTCGCCGTAGGGGGACTCCAGGCCGCGCTTTTGCATGCCCTCGTGCAGCGCCTCGATCCGCGCCCGGGAGATGCCCTGGTTGTAGTACAGCTTCAGCGGCTGCCACGGCTCGCCGGAGCCCGGGTAGGCGTCCGGGTCGCCCGCGGCGTCGAACGCCACCATGGTGATCTTGTGCGTCTGGATGTGGTCCGGGTGCGGGTAGCCGCCGTTCTCGTCGTACGTGGTGATCACGTGCGGACGGAACTCGCGGATCAGCCGGACCAGCGGCTCGGCCGCCTTGTCCACGTCGAGGAGCGCGAAGCAGCCCTCCGGGAGCGGCGGCAGCGGGTCGCCCTCGGGCAGTCCCGAGTCCTCCCAGCCCAGCCAGGCCTGCTCCACGCCAAGGATCTCGCGGGCCGCGTCCATCTCCTTGCGGCGCACCTCGTGGATGTTCGCCTCGATCTCCGGATCGCCCTGGAGGGCGGGGTTCAGTACCGAGCCGCGTTCGCCGCCGGTACAGGTCGCGACGAGGACCTCGGCCCCCTCGGCGACATAGCGGGCCATCGTGGCCGCGCCCTTGCTCGACTCGTCGTCGGGGTGCGCGTGCACCGCCATCAGCCTCAGTCGATCGTCACTCACCGGAACGTCGCTCCTCATCCGTGCCCCGTGTCCCAGCCGCCGGGTGAACCGCCGGGACCTGTAGAGGGCCGCTCTTGCACCCGACATATAGTGGCCGATAGATCTCGCCCGGGCGCAAACCCGGGCCCGTCCCGCAGGAGACCCGGTGAGCGCAACGCCCGTCACCCGTTACGGCAAGGGCGCCACCCGAAGCGATCGCAAACTGCGGATCGC
Source organism: Embleya sp. NPDC056575 (assembly GCF_042793325.1). NCBI lineage: Bacteria > Bacillati > Actinomycetota > Actinomycetes > Kitasatosporales > Streptomycetaceae > Embleya > Embleya sp. NPDC056575. Next base: position 50,519 of record NZ_JBHTVA010000029.1, on the reverse strand, counting down.
GTTCGCGGTCTTCATGGTCGTGCTCGTGGCCGGGACGGTGTGGATCGGCCTCGATGTGGCGAACCCCGGTGTGCGCGGGTCTATTCCGAGCTTCCGGGTGACCTCGGATTCCTCGGTGGAGGCCCAGGTCGAGATCCGCAAGGACGCCGACAAGGAAGCCGTCTGCGTACTGCGCTCGCGCGATCGCGACGGCGCCGAGGTCGGTCGCCGCGAACTGCGGTTCGCCAAGGGCGAGAAGCACATCGAGCGCACCGAGACGCTGCAGACGGCGGGCAAGCCGAACACCGCCGAACTGGAGAACTGTCACACCGTCGGTTGATTGACGCGGCCCCGCCGCACCGACCGATGTTCCCCGCCGCGCCCGCGGATGTCCCGTACCGCGGCCTCCGGCGTCCCCGCCGCACCCGCCGGTGTCGCATGTCACCCAAACCCGGGTGACTGCCCCGGACGGCGGGAGATTGTTACTCTCGAAGCTTCGTCCCCTCACGACCCGAGGTGTTCACACCGCGGACGGTGAGGGGGCGCTGGTATATGTGACCCCCTGCGCCGCCGGGGCCCGCCCGGGCGGCGCGGGGGTCGCCCGTACCTCTTTCGTACGCACCGTGTACTTCGTACGCACCGTGTACGCACCCCCGTCGCAAACCTACGAGGAGCACCCCGTGACCCAGACCAGCGAAAGCGTCACCTGGCTCACCCAGGAGGCGTACGACCGGCTGAAGGCCGAGCTGGAAGACCTGTCGGGTCCCGGCCGTGCCGAGATCGCCGTGAAGATCGAAGAGGCCCGCCAGGAAGGCGACCTCAAGGAGAACGCGGGCTACCACGCGGCCAAGGAGGAGCAGGGCAAGCAGGAGTTGCGCATTCGCCAGCTCATCGGCCTGCTCCAGAACGCCAAGGTCGGCGAGGCGCCCGCGGACGACGGCGTCGTCGAGCCCGGCATGGTCGTGACCGTCGTCTTCGACGGCGACAAGGACGACCCCACCACCTTCCTGCTCGGCTCGCGCGAGGACGCCGTGACCGACATCGAGGTCTACTCGCCCCAGTCCCCGCTGGGCAAGGCGATCAATGGCAAGACCATCGGCCACCAGGCCACCTTCGCACTGCCCAACGGCAAGACCACCAGTGTCGAGGTCGTGGACGCCAAGCCCTACCGGGGCTGAGCACCGACGCGACACGGCCCGGCCCCCCGCGCGGGGGGCCGGGCCGGCCGTGTCTTTCGAGGATGTGCGGCGCTCGGCCCCGGGGTCAGGAGACCGCGGACCGGTACTTGCGCACCGCCAGCGTGCGGAACAGCGCGACGATCACCACGGACCACAGCAGCGAGGCCCACACCGGGTGCTGCATCGGCCAGGCGTCGGACTGCACGACGCCCGGCGAGCCGAACAACACCCGCGCGGCCTGCACCGTGGCGCTGAACGGGTTCCAGTCGGCGATGTGTCGCACCCAGGGCGTCATCTGCGACGAGTCCACGAAGGCGTTCGAGATGAACGTGACCGGGAACAGCCAGATGATCCCGCCCGAGGTCGCCGCCTCCGGGGTACGCACCGACAGGCCGATCAACGCGCCGATCCAGGTGAACGCGTAGCCCAGAAGGAGCAGCAGGCCGAAGCCCGCCAGGATGCGCGCGGCGTTGGTCGGCTCGGCCGTGCCGGTCCGCCAACCCACGAGCAGTGCGACGGCCGCCAGGATGACCAGCGTCAGGGCCGTCTGCACGAGGTCGGCGACGGTGCGGCCGGTCAGTACGGCACCACGCGCCATCGGCAACGACCGGAACCGGTCCATCAGCCCCTTCTGCGCGTCGTCCGCGATGCCGGCCGCCGAGCCCGCGGTGGCGAAGGTGACGGTCTGCGCGAAGATGCCCGGCATCAGGAAGTCCTTGTAGACGTCCGGGTCGGTGGTGTCGCCGATCTTCATCGAGCCACCGAAGACGTACGTGAACAGCACCACGAACATCACCGGTTGGATGATCCCGAACAGGACCATCTCGGGAATCCGGGTCATCCGGATCAGATTCCTGCGCGCGATGACCCAGGAATCGGCCATCATGCTCATGCGACGCACCCCTCTCCGAACGCCTTGGTCGGCACGACCATCAGCTCTTCACCGCCTTGCCGCGACCGCGCCGCGGACCGGCCTCGTTCTCGTCCGTGTCGGCTTCGCCGTCGGCGTCGTCGGTGTTGCCGTCCTCGGTTTCCATCGCGTGTCCCGTGAGGGTGATGAACACGTCGTCGAGGGTGGGTCGACGCAGCCCGATGTCGTCGATCTCGATGCCGCGCGCGTCCAGTTCGCGGATGACCTCGGCGAGCAGTTTGGCGCCGCCTATGACCGGGACGGTGATCCGACGCTGGAGCTTGACCACACCCAGTTCGCCCTTGCCGAACCCGGCCAGCATCTCGGTGGCCTCGGTCAGTCGTTCCTCGTCGTGCACGACCACCTCGACCCGCTCGCCGCCGACCCTGGCCTTGAGTTCGTCGGCCGTGCCGCGCGCGATCACCTTGCCGTGGTCGACCACCGCGATGTCGTTCGCGAGGTGGTCGGCCTCCTCCAGGTACTGCGTGGTCAGCAGCAGCGTGGTGCCGTCGGAGACCAGGTTCTCGATCACCCGCCACAACGCCATGCGGTTGCGCGGGTCGAGACCGGTGGTCGGCTCGTCCATGAACATCACCGGCGGGCTGACCACCAGGGCCGCCGCCAGGTCGAGCCTGCGGCGCATCCCGCCGGAGTAGGTCTTGGCGGGTCGATCGCCCGCGTCGGCCAGGTCGAACTGGGCCAACAACTCGTCGGCGCGACGCTTGGCGTCGCGCCCGCTCAGCTGGTACAACTCGCCGACCATCCGCAGGTTCTCCCGGCCGGTCAGGTATTCGTCCACGGCGGCGAACTGCCCGGACAGACCGATCGAGCGGCGGACCTCGTTGGGGTTCTTGAGCACGTCGTGACCGGCCACCACGGCTCGCCCCGAGTCGGGTTTGAGCAGTGTGGTCAGTACGCGTACGCATGTCGTCTTGCCTGCGCCGTTCGGGCCGAGCAGACCGAGGACGGTGCCGGTGGGCACACTCACGTCCACGCCGTCGAGTGCTCGGACCGAGCCGAAGGTCTTCACGAGACCTTCGGCGACGATCGCTTCCTGCATGTCGGTGGATCACTCCTCGTGCGGGTGGGGCAGGGGTGGGGCCGCGGTCGGATGGATCGATTCGGGTCTCCACCATGCGCCCGGACGCGGTGAGTGTGCGACCGCATTTCACCGGCGGCGCGCTTTGTGCGACCGACCCGGTCCCGCACGGCCGCGTCCTCCGTGGGCGGGCATGGCTCGTGCGTCGACCCAAGCACATGGCACCGACAATCGCCGCGCCCGCACGCCGGAGGGGGCGCGGGCATGCCCCTCCGGCCGCCGGGGGCGTCGTCCCCGGGGCGGCTTCGGCCCGTTCTTACCTCGCGCTCAGCTCTTGCTGACCGTGTACCCCGCGCCGTACAGCGCCTCCACCACGGCCGCGCAGTGGCTGCGGCCCTTGGTCTCCAGTTGCAGGTCCACGTCCGCCTCGCCGACGCGCAGCGTGGCGTCGGTGCGTACGTGCGACACCGCCGCGATGTTGGCGTCGGTCTCCGCCAACCGGCCGAGCAGGGTGGCCAGCGCGCCCGGGCTGTCGGGGATGCGCACGCGCAGCGAGAGGTAGCGGCCGGCCGAGGCCAGGCCGTGTCGCAGTACCCGCAACATCAGCAGCGGGTCCACGTTGCCCCCGGACAACACCGCGACCACCGGGCCCTCGATCGGCTCGCCGACCTCGAGCAGCGCCGCCACCGACGCGGCGCCGGCCGGTTCGACCACCAGCTTGGCCCGCTCCATGCACAGCAGCAGCGCCTGGGACAGGGACTCCTCGCCGACGGTCCGGATCGCGTCGGTGTACTCGCGGATCAGCGCGAAGGGCACCTCGCCGGGTCGGCCGACCGCGATCCCGTCGGCCATCGTGCCGAACGAGGGCAGCGACACGGGGGCGCCGGCGGCGAGCGAGGGCGGGTAGGCGGCGGCGGACGCGGCCTGTACGCCGATCACCTTGACGTCGGGGCGAAGTGCCTTGACGGCCACGGAGATTCCGGCCAGCAGGCCGCCGCCGCCGGTGCCCACGAGGATGGTCTTGACCTCGGGGCACTGCTCCAGGATCTCCAGGCCCACGGTGCCCTGGCCGGCCACCACGTCGTGGTGGTCGAACGGGTGGATGAACACCGCGCCGGTCTCGTCCGCGTGGGCGCGCGCGGCGGCGAGCGCGTGTTCGACGTTGTCCCCGCCGAGGATCACCTCGGCGCCGTAGGAGCGGGTCGCGGCGACCTTGGGCAGCGGCGCGCCGGCCGGCATGAACACCGTGGACGCGACACCGAGGGTGCGGGCCGCGAGCGCGACGCCCTGCGCGTGGTTGCCGGCACTGGCGGCGACCACGCCCCGGGCCCGCTCGGCCTCGGAAAGTCCCGCGATCCGCACGTAGGCGCCGCGAATCTTGAACGACCCGGTGCGCTGGAGGTTCTCGCACTTGAGATGGACGGGTGTGCCGACACGATCGGTCAGCGCCCGACAGGACCGCATCGGCGTCTCGCGGACGACACTTTCCAACATCTTCCGCGCGAGGCGGATGTCGTGGAGATTCACCACGTCCGAGGCAGGGCTGCTCATACGCCGAGTGTCGCACCAACCACCCCCGCCCCCACGCCGGGTACCACATTGCCCGAAGGACGCGAAGACCCCCACGACCCACCGTCACCCGTCGGCGACGGGGTGACGACGAGATTGCCCCGTACGGGCCGCCGCGGGGCGGCCGGATGGAACGCAACGCACCGACGCGAGGGGGTCGACGGCCGTCGCGGAGGTCGACCCGGGAGGATGGCACCACGCCGAATCGTCTCGCCGGGTCCACGTCGCCCTACCTGTTGCAGCACGCCGACAATCCCGTCGACTGGTGGCCGTGGGGTGAGGAGGCGTTCGCGGAGGCGCGTCGCCGGGATGTGCCGATCCTGCTCAGCGTCGGGTACAGCGCCTGCCACTGGTGGCAGTGAACTCACAAACCCAGTAGTCGGCGGTACTCACCCTTCTCTGATAATCACGCGCTTCCGCAGAGCTGCGACCAGTCGTCCCGGTCGGAGGTCAGAACGATCACGGGCCGGGACACGGAGCGCGAGCGCGGCGAGCAGGGCATCGATCGCGTACTTGGGTCCGTGCAGTCCGCCCCGTCCTCAAGCAACGCCACTGCGGTCAAGGAGTCCTCCTGGCTGACCGGTTCCACTCGCAGTCGGGAGAGCACCCACTTCAAGCGCGCAAGATCAGTCTTCCCCTGCGCGGCGTCAACGATGGTCGGCGCAGACACGAGGACGGGGACCCCCCGACCTGTCGGGATGCCTCGATGTGGGCCGCCTACTGCGGTCGTTGCGTAGGAGCAGAGAGAGTGCCTCTGAGTCGAGCACCGGTGAGCGGGCCGGCTGCTCCTTCACGCAGCTCCCCGCAGCGCTCGCCCGACGGGGGTCGCGCGAGCGCTGCGCATCAGCCGCCGTGCTCGCGTAGTAGTTCGATCATGTTGCGGAGCATCGGTATCGCCGAATCGCCGGCCTTGTCCTTGTCGTTGAAGTGCATCAGTTCGTTGCGGATCTCCCGGAGTTCGTCGAGGCGGGCCGTGAAGGACTTGCGGTCCAACGGCCAGTTCAGCCTGTCCCACTGTTTCTGATTGCTCAGGACCTGCTGGTAATCCCCGAAGGACAGCTGGTCGAAGGCGGTGAGCTTGCGGAGTCCGTCCGGATCGCAGAGCGCGATCACCTCTGCAAGGTCCAGACCTTCCGAGATGACCCGGCGTAGTTGTCGGTCAAGGTCACCTATGAGCAGGAACGGCCGGGCCGTGGCACCGTACTCGGCTGCCACGTCGGCGACGGTGATGATTCCCGCGATCTGATTCGTCTGGTCCTTGACCAGGAGAAAGCCGAACCGTTCCAGATCGGGCAGGACATCGATCAGGTGATCGGCGTAGCTGACCGCGTGAGCATCGACGATGGCATCGGCAAAAGGCGCCGCAACGTCCGCGTAGCGCGCTCGTGCGATGGATTCCCAGGTGACCGCACCCCGCAGATTCCGAGGACCGTTCAGCACCGGCAGTTGCGAGTACCCGTTGAGCCGCATCTTGGTGAACGCCTCCTCGAAGCTCGCCGAGGAGGGCACTGATACCACTCCCTTGAGCGCTGAGGGCAGGTTGCCGACCGTCTGTCCCTGGATCGGCTCGCCTCTGTCCTCTTCGTCGCCGGACGTGGTGCCGGGCCCTGGTGCGCCGGTCGTCCTCGGCTCCTCCTGCCCCGCCGCCGGCTCCTGCTCAGCCGTTTTCTCGTCCACGTCCTCGGTGTCCCCGGACGGTCCGGTCAAGGCGACCCGGTCGTCGATCCCCACGGCTGCGAAGTCCGGCACCGTGGACAGGCCGTGGTTGGCCAATTCGGTGGCCACCTGATCGGTGACCAAGTAGCCGCGCCGGGAGGCCCCCCACCAGCCCAGCAGATCCCGGACCGTGAGGGTGATCGGCGTGTCGGCGTCCGCCTGCTTTCGGGCGTCCTTCAACCGGGCGTGACGGGCGGCGGATCCCTCCGCTGCGACATCGCCGGAAGGCGGCAGCTCTGCCGCTGTATCCAGGAGCGTCTGCCTCAAAACGTCCAGCAGGGTGCCGTCGTCCAGTGCCCAGGAGGTCCACCCGTCGTAGGATCCTCGCCCCGTGGCCGCGGCAGCTGCCGTGGAGGGGGACTTGAAACGCCGGCCGTCGCTCAGCTCGATCCTGCCGTCCTCCGCCACCCGGGCGCGGTGTGCCTCTCCGGATCGCTTACGCAAAAACGTGAGCTGTGTTCCGGGGTTCAGCAGGCCCGCGTTGACAAGGTCGGAGACCAGCACTCGCCGTCCCTCGATCAGGTAGGAAGCTCGCCCCGGAGGCTCTTCCTCACCGTTGCCCACCGCAGAATCGGTCATCGGTGTCTTCCCCAGCTCGGTCCCGTCTGGAAGTGGTCCGATCATTGCAGAGGCCTACTCCGTGCTGCTGTGCATTTCGAATAGCTCGTTCGTCGAAGCGCCCAGGGGTGCTATGGCTCTCGTCGGGACGGCGCGGTGATGCCCGGCGATTGATGTAACAAGTACATACGGGGAGTGACCGACGTGGGATAGTTGCCGGATTCGGCGTGTCCAGGTGGGCCAGGTGGGGGAACGTTGGCGCAGTGGATGGAGCAGCTGGTCCAGGCAGTGGGCGAGGTGCTGGCCAGTGAGGGTCGCAGAGGTGGCGGTGCGGAACCTCCGAGGCACACGCGGGTCGGAGACGTGCACTACCTGGAAGACGGCTGGTACGGGCTGCCCACTTATGCGAGCCGGGTCGACCCTGATGATCTCCAGGACATGCGGTTGGCGACGGGGCCGGCCCCGATGATCGGCAAGGTCGGTCGTTCACCGTCCTCGGCTGGCGGGTCGAGTCGGAGCGGGTCCGCCTTCAGGTGGCGGCTCACGCGCCCCGGAGCGGATTGGCGCTGTGGGCGGTGCGGCGCCCGCCCGATTTCCTGCTTCGCTCACTGCGCGAAGCCCTGGCGGCCTTGCCGGACACCGGACTCACGGAGCGGCTGGTCGGCGGCCGGATCGACGCGGTCGCACCATCCGATGCCTCGGCCTGCGGTGGTGTCCTGAAGGGCGGCCAGGCACAGGCGTACCTTGCCTGTACCTCGCCGGGCCTGCGGTTGGTCTGGGGGCCGCCCGGTACCGGGAAGACCACCGTGCTGACCAGGGCGCTGAGTGACCTGGCCTTGCGGGGCAAGCGGGTCCTGCTGGTCTCCGGCACCAATGTGGCGGTGGACAACGCCTTGGAGGGAGTGCTCAAGGAGCGCTCTTCGCTGCAACCCGGTCTAATGGTTCGGGTCGGCTCTCCCGCGCTCCGCCACGTGGCCGAGGACCCGCGGGTATCGCTGCCGCTGCTGGTATGGGCGAAGGTGGCGGAGGCCGAGAAGGCAGTGGAAGGCGTCGCCGAGCAACTCACCGCCCTGGTGAGCGAACCGGCACTGACCGAATTGCGCGATACGGAGGCCCGACTCGCCGGGTTCGATCCCGACTCGTACGAGCAGGCCAAGGAACGCCTTGCCCACGGCCGCCTGGTGGAGCGCCTTGCGACCGAACTGGAAGCGGGCGAAGCGGGCGAGAACGACGCCAGGTCCCGGAGCGAGCGGGCTGCCATCGAGCACCGCGAGGCGCTGGGGCGCTGGGAAAGTTGGGCACCTCAGCGGTCCCTGCTGGAGCAGGTGGCGCAGTGGCGGGCCGAGATCGGGAAGGGCGAGCAGAGTCAGCAGCAATTGAGAGCAGCCCTGCTCGACGCCGAGGCCGCTCTGGCTGCTCTGGACACGGAGGAACGCGAACTCGACGGGCGGAGCCGTCTGCGGACCAGACGCCGGCGTGGCGCGATCCAGCACGAACGAGCCGAGCAGACCGGGCGCCGGATTGCCCTCCAACAGCAGGTCGCCCAGGCCGCCGAGACCTACTCCGTCCACCACGAGGTACTGCGCCGGCACATCACCCAGGCACGCGCGGCAGCCCATCCCGTCGATGACACCGCGCTGCGCCTGCAACTGGCGCTGATCGTCTCGACCGCTGCCGACCATGCCAAGGCGGACCAAGACCTCGCCCTCGCCCGGCAGACGGCGCAGACCGCCGGATACCGGCTGCGTGCGGCCCGGCAGGACCACCATCCTCAGCCTGGGGACGCCGATCTGGTGGCCACCTCCGACAACGCCGGACTGCCCCAGCTGGCTGTTCGGCTCAGGGCACTGCGGGCCGCCTGTACCGGACTGCTCGCCAAGCAAGGCGATTTGGAACGCGAACACGAGAGGCTCGTGCGGGAGTTGGCGCGGCGGCGGTCCCAGGCCGAACCTGAGCTGATCCGCGAGGCGAGCGTGGTAGCCACCACGCTCGCCCGGCTGCGGCTCAACCGGACCGTGGCCGAAGGGCCGTATGACGTCGTACTGGTCGACGAGGCCGGGGCCGCCCTGCTCCCAGAACTGATCGTCGCGGTCGCCAAGGCCAAGGAGACCGTCGTACTGTTCGGTGACTTCTGCCAGCTCGGTCCGGTCATGCCCAAGCGCGTACCGAAGCAACCGGAGCTGGAGCGGTGGATCCGCGCGGATTGCTTCGAACTGGTGGGCATCCGCACGCCCGACGACGCACGGGCACACCCTGGCTGCGCGGCGCTGCTCACCACTCACCGATTCGGACCCGACACCACCGATCTGGTCAATCGCATCGCCTATGGCGGCATGCTCAGGTCGGCCCGCCCGGCGCGGGACCGTGCCCTCGATCCGGAAATCATCCTGGTCACCACAGACGGGCTCGGTGAGGGAGACGACGGAATCGCCACCGCACGAAAGGTGCCGGGCGAAACGGGCCGCTGGTGGGTGGCCGGCAGTCTGCTGGCTACCGCGCTGGCCGAGCGCCACCACGACGAGGGCGAGAGCGTCGGAATCGTCACGCCGTATAAGGCGCAAGCCCAGGTGACGCACGACTGGCTCCACGACCAGGGTCGCCTCTTTCGCAGTCCTGCGGTGGAGGTGGGTACGGCGCATCGCTTCCAGGGTCGGGAGTTCGACGTGGTCGTCCTGGACTTGGTGGAGGACGGTGTGCTGTCGGGATGGACCGCCGCCGGCAACTTCAGGGACGCGCGCGCCTTCGCCAAGGACGGGGCCAGACTCTTCAACGTGGGTGCAACGCGGGCCCGCCAGCGCGTCTATGTGATCGCCGCTTGGGAAGCCCTGGCCAAGGCGGCGAACGGCACGGTACTGGCCCAGTTACGGGACATGGCGAGAGCGGAGCCCGAGGCACTGGTGCGCGGCGTTCGCTCCGGTCAGCTCCTTGGCCTGCCCGCCACCGAGTCACCAGGGCTGAACCCGTTGCAGCAGGAGATCTGGCAGGCCTTCGAAGGCCACGTCCGGTACACCGCCATCCACGACGAGGATACCTACTACCCCGACGCCCTCGACGCCGTTGACCAGGCCCGCCACAGCATTTGGCTCTGGTCGCCCTGGTACACCAAGCGCATGTGGGAGGTGCTCCCGCACCTTCACGATGCGCGCCGCCGCGGTGTGCGGATCCACCTCTTTGTCACCAACGAGAGCGACAGCCTGTTGCAGGGTCAGCTGGCAAAGCCCGCCACCGCAGTCGACGCCGCCCGCCGACTGCCCGAACTCAAGGCGGTGGCCGACACCCTGGTGGAGATCAAGGACATGCACCAGAAGATCCTGGTGATAGACGAGCAGCTCTGCTTCCTCGGCAGCCTCAACACCTTGTCCCACGCGCCCGGCGGCCAGGGCCGGCGCGAGCTCATGGTCCCTTTCCGGGGACGCCGCTTCGCCCGCCATATCCTCGACCACGAGAATGCTGAGCTCCTGCTCCACCCGCCCGTCTGCCCCGACCACGGAGGCCAGGCCGAGCTGCGCAAGTACACGATCCCGTCCAAGCAACGCCCCGCAAGGTTCCCGTACACGACCAACCATCCGGCCCAGCGCTACTTCGTCTGGGCCTGTCCCACACGCATTGCCGTCGTCAAACCCGACGGCACCACCAGCACGGTGGGTTGCGACAGACGGAAGACTCTGCGCCCGGAAGAGACCGGGTACCTGGGAAAACAACCATCGCTGTAGGCGTCAAACTGGTGCTCGCCTTCGGCGGGCTCGGTCCAGGCCAGGCAGTCCGAAGCTATGGTTGCCACACCCCGTCGGTCGAGCTTCTTCCCGTCTCGGAAAGAAGGCTCTCATCGGGCGTAGCCTCCACACGGAGCCTGATGTCGCCGGCACGGAGGAACCTGCTCAGCACCTCCGCCAGTGACGTCGGCCTGCCCGACGGGTCTCGGGGCACTGGCCGGCCGTCATCCCCCATGGGCCTCTCGCCGGGCTGATGCGCGCCGGCCTGCTCACACCGGATGCGGTCCTCACCTTCCACCAGCGTCGCGCGAACAGGACGGGCCGCGCCGTCGCCACCGTTGACAGGCAGCTCATCGTCGACGGGCACTCCTCTCCTTTCCATTTCCGTCGAAAGCCGCGGAAGCCGTGACCGGCAATGTCATCAATGGCTGGACGCTGTGGCAGACGGCAGACAGCTCCACACCGGACAAGTTGCGCCAGAGCCTGAACCACCGCTGAACAACCCTCGCGGCAGCGTGGGTCCGCGTGCGTGCGACGGACTCGGTCACGGCGATGTCTCGCCGTCGCGGCGACGATACAGACGCGGTGGTGAAAGCCGAACGACCACCGGAGTCGCCGGTCGGCAGGTAAAATCGATGCCGCTCATGGCCCGGAGGTGGACGCTGCGCCCGTTGGCCGCCATGAGAGCGGATCATTCGTGATCTTCTCATTGCCTCTCGTTGGTGACATGGACGTCGTCTACTCGGTCTTTCGGCACAGGGCTTGGTCGTCCCTCGCCATGTCGCTACGGCCGACGCCTGACCTGGCTCGGCTTCGACCGGCTCACACCGTCCTGAATGCATCAAGGAGACGAAATGGCCACCGACGCAACGGGCTTCGCCAACGTGGCGTGGTTCAAGTCCAGCCACAGCATCACCAACGGCGCTTGTGTCGAGGCGGCGGTGCTGCCGACCGTCGTGGGGACCCGGGACTCCAAGCTCGACGCGAGCCCCGTACTGGCCTTCGGGCACGACCGGTTCCGTGCGTTCGTCGCGGGCGTTCGCCAGGGATGATCGCCCCCGCTCGTCGAGCCCGCACCGCGCCCGAGTTCCGTGCACTCGCGGCGCGGGCGGGTGGGTGGGTCCCGAAGGTCAGGACTCTGTGGTGCGGGTTTGGCGGCGTTCCATGGAGGCGTTGAATCTGGTGAGGAGGGTGGTGAAGCGTTCGCGGTCGTCCAGGCTCCAGCCTTCGCAGATTTCGGCCATCAGGCGTTGGCGGGCGTTGCGGACCTGGTGGAGGCGGTCGCGGCCCTCGGTGGAGAGTTCGAGGAGGACCGCGCGGCCGTCGTCCGGGTTGGGGACCCGGTCGACCAGGCCCTGTTCGACCAGCGGGGTGACCTGGCGGGTCACCGTGGACGAGTCGATCGTCATCGCCTGCGCGAGGGCCTTGACGCCCATCGGGCCGCCCGCCTCCAACCGGCCGAGCAGCAGGTAGGCCGCGCGGTCCATCGAGTTGCGCAGTTCGCCGACGGCGCCGAGGCGGGTCTGCTCGGCGCGCCGCGCGAAGAGGGCCACCTCGTGCTGCAGGCGGTCGTAGAGCGGGTCCGCAGAGCCGGTGGGGTCGATCGGGTCCTGTTCCGGTGTCATCGCCGCTCGTTCGTCGATCCGATGTGATCCCCCGAGGATATTGCGCGGACCGGGATCACCGGGCCCCGACCGGACGATTCCACCCCGCAATGCCGCCGAGGGTTTTACCGTGGCCACAACGGGGTGTTTTGCCGCCGTTGCCGGAGTGCGGGCCCGGTGACGGGGATCCGGTGCCGAGGGGCGATATGTCGCGGCCCGCGACTACCCGGACAGGTGTGGGGCAGCAGCACAGACAGAGCGGCGACGGCACCGAGCCGGGCCCGAGGGCATCCGCTCGGCAGACCTGCGGGAGGCACCGTGCACAAGCGCGACGCTCGCGAGTTCGAGGTTTTCGTCCATACGGTCGGCACGCAGTTGCTGCACGCCGCGGATCTGCTCACCGGTGACCGACAACGTGCGGAACGCCGGGTCGAGCGGGCGCTGGCGCATACCTGTCTGAAGTGGAGCCGACTGCCGAGCCAGGATCCGGTACGCACCGCGTGGCGGGCGCTGATGGCCGGCTACCTGGATCCGTGGCGTCCGGGGCCGCGCGGGCACGACCACGAACTCCCGGACGCGGGCGAGCCGTTCACGACGCTGGACCGGCTCGGCCGGATGGAGCGGGCCGCGGTGGTGTTGCGGCTTTACGCGCGGTTGGACGAGTACGACGCGGCCGAGGCGATGGGGCTGCCGGTGGAGACGGTGTCCGGGGCGTGGCGGCGCGGGATGGCGCAGGTCCTGGCCGGCGGCGGGCTGGTGCGCGCGGCGCCGGTCGGGGTGCGGGAGGCGACGGATCTCGCCGCGGGCACGGAGGCGTACCGATGAGCGTGACCGTGTCGCCGCCGGGTGCGGCGGACGCGGAGGAGGTGCCCGAGCCGCCGGAGTTCCCGTATCGGCCGCTGCCGCCGAATCTGGCCCGGCGGGTGCGGCGACGGGCGGCGCTGCGCAGGCTGCGCCACGTGTTCGGCTCGGTCGTACTGGCCGGCGCGGCGGCCGGCGGCCTGTGGCTGGCCGTCCCGGGCAGCGGCGGCGGGGGCGGCCTGCCGCCGACGCCGCCGGATCCCACGCCGCTGTGGCCGGTGGACCGGAGCGAGTCGTCGGATCTGCGTACCGACGTCGGCTTCGGCGCTTCGGCGTGGATCGGCGACACCGGCCCCGAGGGCGAGTCGTCCTGGTGTCTGGGCGGCGCGGCCGAGCCGGAGGAGGCGCGGTGTCGCTTCCTGCCCACCCCCGGGCGGCTGGACACGGCGATCATGCCTTCGGGCCGGTACGCGCCCGCCGGACAGCGGTTGGTGGTCGCCGTCCTGATCGGCCGCGGTACGACCGCCCCGGCGCTGCGGAGCGAACTCCACGACGCCGCGGGCACCCGACGGATGCGCCTGGAGCGCCCGGCGGACCTGCCCGGGGTGGCCTACCTGTGGGCCTTCACCGGCGGGACCCCGGTCTCGATCACCGTCTACGACGAGGCGGGCAACCTGGTCGCGGCCTGCGCGGGCTGTACGGACGGGGCGCGATAGGGCCGGTGCCGGCGGAAGTCGGCGGGGCCGCGAGCGCCGGGTGGGCCGACCGGCCCCCCGGCGCTCGGGACACGGCACCGACGCCAGGCATCCGACACCAGGCACCCGGCACCCGGCACCGGACCTCAGCCGAGGGCGCGTTCCAGGTCGGCCAGCAGGTCGTCGGCGGATTCGATGCCCACCGACAACCGCACCAGGTCGCCCGGGACCTCCAGCGGCGAGCCCGCCGCCGAGGCGTGCGTCATCCGGCCCGGGTGCTCGATCAGCGACTCGACGCCGCCGAGGGACTCGCCCAGGATGAAGAGTTCGGTCCGGTCGCACACCTTGACCGCGGCCTCCTCGCCGCCGTTCACCCGGAACGACACCATGCCGCCGAACGCCTTCATCTGCTTGACCGCGACATCGTGGCCCGGGTGTCCCGGCAGCCCGGGATACATCACCTCGGCCACGCGCGGGTGCCGCGAGAGCAGGTCCACGACCCGCTCCGCGTTGGCGCAGTGCCGGTCCATCCGCACGCCCAGCGTCTTGAGCCCGCGCAGCGTCAGCCACGCGTCGAACGGCGCGGGCACGGCGCCCATCGCGTTCTGGTGGAACGCCAACTCGGCCGCCAGACCGGCGTCCTTGACCACGAGCGCGCCGCCGATCACGTCGGAGTGGCCGCCCATGTACTTCGTCGTGGAGTGCACCACGACGTCCGCGCCCAGGGTCAGCGGCTGCTGGAGGTAGGGCGAGGCGAAGGTGTTGTCGACCACCAACAGCGCGCCCGCGTCGTGCGCGACGGCCGCGAGGGCGGCGATGTCGGCGACGCCGAGCAGCGGGTTGCTCGGCGTCTCGCACCACACGATCCGGGTGACGCCGGGCCGGATGGCGGCCCGTACCGCGTCGAGGTCGCCGGCGTGCGCGGGGGTGTACTCGATCCCCCAGCGCGAGGCCACCTTCGCAAACAGTCGGAAGGTGCCGCCGTAGGCGTCGTCCGGGATCACCGCGTGGTCGCCCGGCGCGCACAGGGCGCGCAACAGGCAGTCCTCGGCGGCCAGTCCGGAGGCGAAGGTCAGCGCCCTGGTGCCGTCCTCCAGGGCCGCGACGCACTCCTCGAGCGCGGTGCGGGTCGGGTTGCCGGAACGGCTGTACTCGTAGCCGCCGCGCAGCCCGCCGACGCCGTCCTGCTTGTAGGTGGACACCTGGTAGATCGGCGGAACCACGGCCCCGGTCAGCGGGTCGGGTTCCTGCCCGGCATGGATCGCCAGTGTCTCAAAGCCGTGCGATTGGGTCATGCCGGAAACGTTAGTCGCCCCGACGCGCTCCGGCGCGCATCCGGTCGATCCGAGGGGACGGGCGGAACCGGGGACAGGCGCTAGGAGCGCAACAGGCGGTCGAGCATCAGCCGGGCGGCCTGGGTCGCGCGGGTGCGCACGTCGGCCATGTGCTCGGGGCCGGGGGCGCTGAAGTAGGCGGACATCGCCACGGTGTCCTTCCGCAGGGTCACCACGACGTACGCGTACGGACTGCCGCCCGACTTCAGGTACATCAGGCCCTCCTCGGCGAACACCTCGTCGGCCTCGGCGAACGGGGGCTGCGGGGCGCCGGGGGTGTCCTTGGCCTGGGTGCCGTCGGTGTAGGTGCGGGTCGGGCAGCGGTCCTTGACCTGGCGCGCGTTCTGGACCTGATCGCGCGCGCCGCGCACGTCCTTGTGCACGATCGCGCTGGTGCTGCCGCTGGAGAGCGTGTTCGGCTGCGCGGCGTCGGACTGTTGCACCTGGCGCACCCACTGGCCGATGATGCTCGCCGGCAGCGGCACGGTCTGCTGCGTACAGTCGGCGGCGTAGTCGGTCCAGGTCTCGCCGGCGAACTCGTAGGTGCTCTGCTTGACGAAGCCGCCGCCCCAGTCCTCGGGGGTCAGCGCCAGCGAACGGGCGAGCGTCTGCGCCTGCTCGGGGCTGCGGCTCGGCGGCGCGGTGGTGCCGGACGGCCGGGAGGTCGCGGTGGTGGACGCGGTCGAACTCGGGGTCGTGCCCGGGCCCTTGGCCACGGGGCTCGCGTCGGTGGACGTCGCGTTCGGGACGACCGCGAACGGCCCGTCACCGCTGTCGGCGCAACCCGCGAGCAGCAAAGCGCCCAGGAGCGGGCCCATCGCGCGGAGCATCGTTCGTCTCGTGCCGGATCCCGCGCGGACTCTCGTGCCGTTCATCCGATGACTCCCCCGTGAGCGTGAACCCACATGATATTCACCGTGCTCGCGCGAGGTCGGCGCGGTCGCGTCGGGTCAGCGCAGGTACACGGTGGTGCGGGCGACCATCTTGGCCAGCGCGTCGATCGCCTGGTTCTTGGCCGACTCGAAGGTCTTGTCGCCCCGGTCGACGACCGCCGCGGTGAGCACCATCTGGCCCTGCCGAGCCGTCACCCACACGTACTGGAACGGCGCGCCGCCGTGACCGGAGATCCACTGGGCGCGGGCGACGTGTACCTCGTCGATGCCCTCCACGGTCAGGTCCAGGACCTGGATGCCGTTCAGCTTCTCGTCGCCGCCGAGCACCTGGTTCGGGCAGCGCCGGGCGTCGGCGAGGCCGGTCTGCATGTCGGTACGGGCCGCGAGGGCGGTGGAGTACACGGTCGCGGAGGATGTGGCGAGCGTCTTGCTGAGGTTGTCCACGCTCGGCTTGCCGTCGGGGATGTACACGTAGCGATCCATGGTCGCGAGCGCCCCCGGGGTGGTGCCCTGGAGCGCCTGCTTGCAGTCGGTGCCGGTGATCACCCGGTCCAGCGCGGTGTGTTCGTAGTTCTGCTCCTGGGGGACGTAGGCGTCACCCCAGTCCTTGGGGACGAGCGCGACGGCGGAGACCACGGTCCGCGCCCGCTCGGTGGTCAGCGTCACATCGGCGCGGGGAGTCGTGGTGGGGCGCGGCGTGGCACTCGTGGTGTCCGGCTCCGGCGTGACCGGATCCGGCGAGGGTGGCGGTGGCGGTTCCGGGTCGCGCGTCGAACTTCGGCTCACGGTGGGCGAATCGCTCGCCCCGAGGCCGAACGGCCCGCCCTTGGACGTCCCACCCGAACACCCCGCCACGAGCATCCCGCTCACGAGCAGGGCCGCCGCCATCCCCACCTTGCGCACCATGGAACGCCCCCGCCTCCCGAAACCCCAGCGTCGAGGTCCATTCAAGCGGGTGGCGCGAACTCCCACACCCGAACCCGGGGGATTGCGCGATTCCCGGGAAAGTCACGGGGAGTTCCCCAGACCTGGAGGGTGTGGTCGGCGGCCCGACGGGCCCACGCGCGGGGCCTTGCTCTTGTTCCGGGGCGGGGGACTGTGTCATATATGTCTAGACCAATTGCTCCTCGGTGATGATCGGTGGAGAGAGGCGTTGTGGCGCGACGGGTGGCATGGATCGGCTTGATCGGCTTGGTCGTTGCGCCGGCGGTGACCGGGTGTTCGGACGACGGGCGGGATACCACGCCGCCGCCGGTGCCCGTCGAGGTGAGCGCGCTCGCGTCGAGTTCGGTGTCGGTGCACGTGATGTGGCGGGCCGACCCGAGCGTGGCGGTGTTCGAGGTGTATCGCGGCGACGCCAAGGTGCTGGACGTCACCGGCGGGCGGCACATGGTGGACGTGGGCGGGCTGACGCCGGGGACCGCGTACACGTTCTCCGTGCGGGCCCGGGACCGGGCCGGGAACGTGTCGGCGGCGAGCCCGCAGGTGCCGGCCACCACGCCGTCCGTGGTCCAGGGCGAGCGGGTACCGCCGACCGCGCCCGGGAATCTGCGCGGCCAGGCCCGGGGCAAGGACGGGGCGACGCTGACGTGGGAGGCGGCCACGGACGACGTGGGGGTGACCGCGTACGACGTGTGGCAGGCCGGCGTACGGGTGCACAGCGTCGCCGCGGATCGCACCACGGCGGTGGTCACCGGGTTGCGCCCCGGCACCGAGTACGTGTTCACCGTCACCGCGCGCGACGCCGCCGACAACAAGTCGCCGGCGAGCAGCCCCGTCACGGTGGTCACCGAGCAGGGCGCCGGCAACGGTCGCAACACCGCGCCGACCGACCTGCGTGCGATCCCCCGCACCGCGGCGGACGGCACCTACGTCGACCTGACCTGGACCCCGCCGGACGTGGACGGGGTGGTCGCGAGCTACGAGGTGTACCTGGACGGGCGGTTCCTGACCACGGTCCAGTGGGGCGCGGCGCCGCCGAC
Source organism: Embleya sp. NPDC056575 (assembly GCF_042793325.1). NCBI lineage: Bacteria > Bacillati > Actinomycetota > Actinomycetes > Kitasatosporales > Streptomycetaceae > Embleya > Embleya sp. NPDC056575. The sequence continues at coordinate 32,548 of NZ_JBHTVA010000029.1, read as the reverse complement.
CGAGACGGCGCGGTACAGCCTGCCGCTGGGCGATCGGCCGGCGGTCGGACACGTGCTGAAGATCCGGGGGCAGCTGCCCGACGGGACGTGGGGCGAGTTCTCGGCCGACCTGACCGTCACCGACGCACCGCCCGGCGCCGCGACGCCGGGCGGACCGTGAGCGCCGTGGGGGCCGGCATCGGCGGGTGCGGCGCGGCGAGTGCTCGGCTCAGCGGGACTTGGACGCCCGCAGACCGCGACCCGTCCTCGGCGCGCCCGTCGGGTTCTCCGGGACGGCCGGCATCGCCGAGCGTGGCGGGCGATTCGCGCGGGTCTTCGCGACCGGGCCGATCTCCCGGGTCAGCCAGCCGCACACGAGGTTGACCGCGTAGTTGAGCTCGGCCTTGTCGAGCGGCCCGCCCTGGGGGATGCCGTGCACTTCCTCCAGGCAGCCCCGGCAGCAGGTGCCCGTGGCATGCTGCGCGACGAAGACCGGGTGGCCCCGGTACGGGGTCTGTCGGCCGTCCTTGCTCGGCTTGGCGGGGCCGAGGCGCCGGGCGATCACGTCGTACGCGTACCAGCGCACGCCGGATTCGCCCAGGGTCACGGCCACGGTGCGTTCCCGGCCGGGAAGGTGGAACCGGGCACGGGAGGGAAGTTTGCCGATCGCGTCCAGGCGGGCATCGAGCGGCTCGGGCCTGGCGCCCTTGGAGGTCTTGGTCGTCATATCGCCTCCAACGGTAACCCGTTTCGCCGGGCCGGGTGCTCGTCCGGCTCAGGCCAGGTGCTTGTGGAAGATCGTGGTGGAGCGCAGCACACCCGACGCGTCCGCCGCGTAGGACGGGATGGCGCCCGACTCGATCCAGCCGGCACGCTTGTACAGCCGCTCCGCACCGCTGCCGGTCTGGGTGTCCAGGGTGAGCAGGCTGCGACCGGAGGCGGCGGCGAACTGCTCGGCGGTGGACAGGAGTTCGCGGGCGATGCCGTTGCCCCTGGCGCGTCGGTGCACCAGCAGCTTGGAGATCGCGGCGCGGTGCCGGCTGTTCGGCATGCCGGCGAAGCGGAGCTGGATGGTCCCGGTGACGCCCTCGTGGTCCGAGGTCGCCCACACGATGATCCGGTTGTTGCGTATCTCGGCCGCCTGCGTCGCCCACCACTCGGCGGCCGCGTCGATGGGCAGCGGGGCGAGGAAGCCGACCCCGGCCCCGTCGTCCACCGCGTCCACGAGCAGCGCGGCCAGACCGGGGGTGTACGTGACGAGATCGATCGCGGAGAGCCGGACGGGCGTTGTCATACAACCATTCTCCCGCGCCGTTCGATCAGCCCCCGACCAACCCCGCGCCCGATCGCCGGCGGTCGGCGGGGGGGTGTGGTGGGTGGGGCCCGGGTGGCGCGGGTGGCCGGTGCGGTCAGCGGGCCCGGTCGTACGTCTCCCGGTTGGCGAGCACCTCGTCCACGTGCGCCTCGGCCCAGTCCTGGACCGCCCGGTAGGTGTCGATCAGGCTTTCACCGAGGCGGGTCAGCGTGTATTCGGTGCGCGGCGGGACCTCGGCGAAGACCTCGCGGCGGATCAACCCGTCGCGTTCGAGGTCGCGCAGGTTGGTGGTGAGCACCTTCGGGGTGATGCCCCGGACCCGAAGGCGCAGTTCGGTGAAGCGCAGCGTGCCGGCGGCCAGGTTGAGGATGATCAGCACGCTCCACCGCGAGCCGAGGCGGTCCAGGACGTGCCGGCTGCGGCAGTCGGGCGAGTCGGTCGGCAGCCTCGCCGCGAGACCGGCCGCGCCATTGGTATCCACAAGGAAACAATAGCACTTCAAGGTGCTCGGTATCCGGTGGTAACAAATGGCTTGAGCTGGGGTGTTGGATGAGTGTCGTAGCTCTTCCGCTCCCGAGAACACGAGGACTTCATCATGGCCAGGATCGCCCTGTTCGGCGCCAACGGCGGTATCGGTGTGCACATCCTTCGCGAGGCCCTGGGCCGCGGCCACCACGTCACCGCGGTGGTGCGCGATCCGGCCCGGCTCGCCGGCGAGGAGCACGAGCGGCTGACGGTCGTCACCGGCGACGCGACCGACCCGGCGTCCGCGGCCTCGGTCGCGGCCGGGCACGACGCGCTGGTGAGCGCGATCGGCGGCGGGTACGCGGACGGCGTCGCGCACGCCGCGCTCGTGGTGGCCGCGGCGAAGTCGCTGACCGAAGGGCTGCGCTCGCTGGGCGACGCGGCGCCCGCGCTCGGCCTGTTCGTGGTCGGCGGCGCCGGCTCGCTGCGCAGCCCCGGCGGCGGCCGGGTGTGGGACGCGGAGGGCATCCCCGAGTCGGCGGTACAGATCATGCGCGGGCAGGGCGCGGCCCTGGACCACTACCGCACGGTGACCGACGTGACCTGGACCTACCTCTCCCCCGCCGCCGACATCGGCCCCGGCGAGCGCACCGGCGCCTACCGCACCGGCCGCGACGACCTGGTCGTGGACGCGGACGGAGTGAGCCGCATCTCGGTCGCCGACTACGCGGTCGCCCTCCTCGACGAGATCGAGACCCCGAAGCACACGGGCGAGCGCTTCACGGTGGCGTACTGACCCCACGGCGCGGGCGGGGGCCCCCGGGGGCCCGGGGGGCCCCCCGGCCCGGGCCGGGGGGGCGGCCCCGGCCCCCCCCCAACGCCGAGAAGCCGGGGGGCACCACCCAACCCCCCACCAC
>NZ_JBHTVA010000029.1:0-29862 GCF_042793325.1 Embleya sp. NPDC056575 | reverse complement strand
AGTCGATATCGACCCCCCTACGCCCAGGGGCGCGGGTTACTGGGGGGCGTACCGACCCCACGGCGCGGGGGGGGCCACCGGTCGACCGGTGGCCCCGCCGTCCCGAGGCCGGTGCCGAGGCCCGGCCCGCCCCCGATGTCAGCCGTTCGGTGGACAGCCGGTGTACGTCGGTCGGTCGTCCTGTCCACCGGCCCCCCGGCGGCAGGCTGACGCATGTCAGCGAACGGGCCGGAGCGGGCCGAAATCGGGGAGCCGGGAACCATGAGCATCGCCACCATCGCCTGCACGAAGAACACCACCGCCGCCACGGCCGGCACCTCCGCCCCCGCCCCGGTCGTCGAGGCCCCCAGGGGGCTGCCCGCCTGGTACTTCGCGATGGTGGGCGTGTCGGTCGGCGGCTGCGACGTGGCGCAGGGCTACCCGTCCCTGTGGGCGTACCTGATCCCGCTCGTGGTGGTGAACCTCGTCGTCTCGTTCACCGTGATGCGGGCCCGGATGAGGTTCTTCAAGGCGATGATGCGCGACAGCCACACCCGGATGCTCGCCCTGGCCCTGGTCGCCATCCGCTTCGGCCTGCGCCTGCTGATCCACCTGGTCGGCTTCGAACTCGCCGCGCAGACCGGCCACCTGGTCGTCGGCGTCGTGATGGGCCTGTTCGCCACGTTCAGCGCGATGATCGACCAGTGGCTGATCATCCGCGCCCTGGACCGCGCGAACACGAACGCCGCCGCGCGGGTCGCGGGCTGACCTCGGTCCCGCTCCGGGAACCGCGTCTTCGTACCCGACTCCGCGAGGCGTGATCGCGAAAGACGTGCCGCCGCCCGGCGCGGGCTCCCCTTCGGGGCTCGGGCCGGGCGGCGGGGGATGGGGAACCGGCCTCAGACCAGGGCCGGTTCGCGGGTTTCGGCGGGGGTATCGGGGGTGGGCTCGGGGAGCTGGTTCTCCCTGGCCCGCTTCGGGAGGAGGAAGCCCAGGGCGAAGGCGACCGCGGTCAGGGCGAGGGCCAGGAGGGTGGTGCGCCGGATCGCGTCGAGCGAGGAGCGGATGTGGGTGTCCGCGCTCGCCTCGGCGACCGCGGCGGTCGCGGCGGGCGGCACCCGGAGGGTGCGGCAGCTGGCCGGGACGGTGTCCGGGTCGGTGGCGTTCTCCCGGTCGTCCAGGCAGGCCCGCAGGCCGGCCACGATCGAGTCCTGCGTCCCGGTCGGCACGCCCGCCGCGCTCATCTCCGCACGCAGCCCGGGCGCCGCCGAGGTGTCGAAGTTGTGCGTGGCCTGGGCGCCGATCACCCCGAAGAACACCGTGCCCAGGACCGCGATGCCCAGCGAGGCGCCGAGCTGCTGCAGGGATTCCAGCGCACCGGACGCCGAGCCGACCTCGTGGTCCTCGACCTCGCCCATGATGATGTCGAAGACCGGGACGAAGATCATCCCCATCCCGAGGCCGAACACCGCCAGCGGGCCGAGCAGGTCGCCGCTGCCCAGATCCGTCTCGGCCTGCCTGAAGACCAGGTAGAGCCAGCCCGTCCCCGCCGCCATCACGGTCAGCCCGATGTGCAGGATGCGCCGACCCAGCTTGCCCATCACCGCACCGCTGAACCCGGATCCGAAGAACGCGCCGAGCGCCCACGCGCCCATGGTCAGGCTCGCCCGGGTCGGCGTGTACCCGAGGCTCATCTGCAGGAACAGCCCGATCGCCATCGAGATGCCGACGATCGCGCCGAAGAACACCATGACGAACCCGACGCCCGAGGCGTACGACCGGCGCCGGAACACCCCGAGCCGGATCAGCGGCACCCGACCGGCCGCCTGCCGCCGCAGCTGGTACACCGCGAACCCGGCGAGCACCGGCAGCGACGCGCCGCACTCGATCAACGACCAGAGCGGCCAGCCCAGTTCGCGGCCCTGCACCAGCGGGTGCACCAGCATGAAGGTGCCGACCCCGGCGAGCACCATGCCGATCACGTCCAGCCGCCCGCCGGTCTCGCTCGGCGCCACCTTCGGCAACGTCCGCCCGCCGACGAACAGCACGAAGGCGCCCAGCGGGAGGTTGATCAGGAAGATCATCCGCCACCCGGTGCCGAACACGTCGCCGTCCACGAGCACACCCGCGACGATCGGCCCGAGCACCGTGGACAACCCGATCGCCGGGCCGAACACCGCGAACGCCCTGCCGAGTTCGGCCGGCGGGAACAGGTCCCGGAGCAGCCCGAACGTCTGCGGAATCATCAGCGCCCCGAACAACCCCTGGAGCACCCGCGCCACGATCAGCGTCTCCGGCGACCATGCCGCGGCGCAGGCCACCGACAGGGCGATGAAGCCGACCACGCCGACCATCAGCATGAACTTGCGGCCGTACATGTCGCCGAGCCGCGCGCCGGTGAGCAGGCCCACCGCGAGGGCCAGCGTGTAGCCGGCCGCGATCCACTGGAGGCTGGAGTAGCCGCCGCCCAGGTCCCGGCGGATCGCCGGTGCCGCGACGCCCACCACGCTGGAGTCGAGCAGGTTCATCAAGGTGGCGGCCAACACCGCCAGCAGTCCGATCCAACGCTGCCGGGTGCCGACGACGGGCCGGGAGGACGGGGACGACGGGGTGGCGAGGGTCTGCTCGCCGCTGATTTCCGGGCTCTTTTCCACGCCTCCGACACTAGGGGTCAAACAGGCAAGGTTCGTTCCTGTTTATCCGGCGCGGAGCCGGCAGACTTCGGCTCATGTTGGAAACCTCCGCGCGCCTGTTGCGCATGCTCTCGCTGATGCAGACGCGGCCCGACTGGACCGGACCCGAACTCGCCGAACGGCTCGGGGTGAGCGGCCGGACGGTCCGCTACGACATCGAGCGTCTGCGCAGTCTGGGCTATCCGGTCGACGCACGTCGAGGGGTGGTCGGCGGCTACCGGCTCGGCGCGGGCAAGGCGCTGCCGCCCCTGCTGCTCGACGACGAGGAGGCGGTCAGCGTCGTGGTCGGTCTGCGGATCGCCGCGGGCAGCGTCGTGGACGGCATGGACGAGGCGATGCTGCGCGCGCTCGGCAAGCTCGACCAGGTGCTCCCGTCCCGGCTGCACCGCCGGGTCAAGGCGCTGCAGAAGTACACCGTGCCGGTGCGCGCGACCGGCCCGGCGGTGGACATGGACGTGATGACCGTACTCGCCGGCGCCTGCCGCGACCACGAGCAACTGCGCTTCCGCTACAGCTCGCACGACGGCAAGGAGTCCTCGCGCCGGGTCGAGCCCTATCGCCTCGTGCACCGGATGGGCCGCTGGTACCTGGTCGCGTGGGACCTGGAGCGCTCGGACTGGCGCACCTTCCGGCTGGACCGGATCACCCCGCGCCCCCCGCACGGACCGCGCTTCGCCCCGCGCGAGTTGCCCGCCGACGGGGATGTGGCCGCCTTCGTCAACCAGGGCGTGCAGAACGCGCGCGGGCAGTACCGGGCCCGGGTCCTGGTGCACGCCCCGATCGGCACGGTCGCCGACCGGGTGCCGCCCGCCTTCGGCTCGTTCGCGGTGATCGACGAGGAGACCTGCGTCTTCGAGACCAGCGCCCCCAGCATCGAGAGCCTGGCCGTCTACATCGGCCTGCTCGACGCCGACTTCGAAATCGAGGACCCGCCCGAACTGGTCGACCACATCCGAACCCTGGCCCGCCGCTACACGGCGGCCACCCCGGCCGCCGAGCCCGAACCGGCCGAGGAAGCGTCCCGAGGCTGACACGACAACGCCCCCGACCCCTTCGGCACGAGGGGATCGGGGGCGTCGGTTCGGGGTGCGTCAGACGGAGACCGGTTCGCGGTCCGGCGTCTTCTGGAGCGGGACGTGCGGCTTGGCCGGCTCGTCGGGGGCTTCCAGGTCACGCGGGTTGTTGTACATCTCCAGGTCGAGCGTCTTCTCCCGCGCGGAGACCAGGATCGGCACGACCACCTGCCCGGCCACGTTCGTGGCGGTGCGCATCATGTCCAGGATCGGGTCGATCGCCAGGAGCAGGGCGACGCCGGCCAGCGGCAGGTTCACCGTGCTGAGCGTGAGGGTCAGCATGATGATGGCGCCGGTGAGACCGGCGGTGGCCGCCGAGCCGATCACCGAGACGAACGCGATCAGCAGGTATTCCTTGATGCCCAGGTTCACGCCGTAGACCTCGGCCACGAAGATCGCGGCGATCGCCGGGTAGATCGCGGCGCAACCGTCCATCTTGGTGGTGGCGCCGAACGGCACCGCGAAGGACGCGTAGTCCTTCGGCACGCCCAGGCGCTCGGTGACCTTCTGGGTGACCGGCATGGTGCCGACCGAGGAGCGGGAGACGAAGGCGAGCTGGATGGCCGGCCACGCGCCCTTGAAGTAGTTGAGCGGGTTGACCTTGCCCACCAGCCAGAGCAGCAGCGGGTAGACCACGAACATCACCAGCGCGCAACCGATGTAGATGTCGGCGGTGAACGTGCCCAGCGGCTTGATCAGGTCCCAGCCGTAGGTGGCGACCGAGGTGCCGATCAGGCCGAGCGTGCCCAGCGGGGACAGCTTGATGACCCACCACAGCGCCTTCTGGATGATCTCCAGAACCAGTTCGGCGCCCTTGACCAGCGGCTCGGCCTTCGCGCCGACCGACAGGATCGCGGAGCCGAGCACGACCGCGAGGAACACGATCTGCAGGACCTTGACCTCGGAGAACGCGGTGACGATGTTGGTCGGGATGATGCCGGTGAGGAAGTCGAGCCAGTCGCCGTTGGTCTTCGGCGCCTTGCCCGGGTCGGCCGGCAGCTTGAAGCCGTCACCCGGGTTGGTGATCAGCCCGATGGTCAGGCCGATGGCGACCGCGATCAGCGACGTGATCAGGAACCACATCAGCGTGCGGGCGGCGAGCCGGGCCGCGTTGTTCACGTTGCGCAGGTTCACCACGCTGACCAGGATCGCGGTGAACACCAGCGGCGGTACGGCCAGCTTGAGCAGCTGGACGAAGATCGTGCCGATCTGGTCGAGCGTCTCGGTCAGCCACGAGACGCTGTACTCCTTGGCGATGAAGCCGAGGACCACACCGAGCACGAGGCCGGCGGCTATCTGCGCCCAAAAGGGCGTTCGCTTCAATGTCTTGAGGGAATCGACTGCTGATGACAAGGCAGGGCTCCTGAACGGGCACCGTGGGGGACGGAGGGTGGCGGTACGGAGCGGCCGTGAACCTGCGCATCAAAAGGCACCCGAGTGCCCGCAGGAAGAACTACGAGGAAGCGTTACTTCGCGCAGAACGGCCGCAAAAGGCCGACGTGCGGGCGATCGGGACGACGAGCGTGAAGGCGTCGACCCGACAGGGGCACGGCAGCGGTCAGCCGCAACACAGCGCGGTGGCGCAACGGCCCAGGTCGACATGACGACGTGACACGAGCGGGAAACCCACCGCACCGTGCGTCATCTGCGTGTCGCCTGCACCGATCATGACGCGAGGATAGCGACAGCAAACCGATAAACGCAAAGAATTACGGAACGGACACCGGTGGACACCGAGGGACACCGCCGGCCACACCTCGCTTACCCGACGTCCCAGGGCACGACGCACCCGGCCCGTCCCGGGCAGCCGGCACCCGGCGTCCCGACTAGGAGGCCTCTCGGGCGCGCGGGGAGATCGCGCCCGTCGCCTCGTCCTCGGCGCGGTTGTCCTCGGCGATCCGGGCCTTGGCCGCCTGCACCCGGTTGTACAGGGCCTCGGACATGGCCTCGCGCTGCGCGTTGAGGAACCGGTAGCTGATCACCGCCGAAAGCCCCGCGGCGATGGCGATCGCGATGAAGACGTTGCCGCCGCCTTCCATGTCGAACAGGCTGAACACGCCCATGGCCGCCGCGAACAGCGCGGCGAAGATGCCGAGCCGGTAGAGCGAGTAGCGCAGCGCGGGATTCGACATGGTCACCTTCGGTTCCACTGGCGGACGCGGTACGAGAGGCCGCGGGCGCGAACCCGGGCCGCCACTACCAGTCAAGCATCCCCCATTTCGGACCCGGATCCCGACCCCGAATCGGCGATCCGTTCCGACTCAGGGACCCAGCCCGTTGATGCCGTCCAGGATCATGCCCTCCCAGTAGCCGCCCGGCTCGGCCCAGGCGAGCGGGTCCACCGACGACAGCAGGTCGACCGCGATCGACTCCCACACGTCGTGGATGCCGATCCCGAACCGCTCGCCCTGCCGATGCATCCGGCCGATCACCCACATCGTGAAGGCGAGCGTGGACAGGTCGGTGTCGAGCGTGTCCAGGAACGGCTCGTCGCCGCCGGTGTTCCAGCGCCGGACCACGCCGGTACGGCCGTCCACGAGCAGATCGCCGTCCTCGCTGACATAGCCGAGCACCACCAGGTGCTCCGCGTCGGCCGGCGGCTCCGGCTCGTCGTCCCAGTCCGCCCGGCGCTCGGCGGCCAACTCCGCCAGGGTCGGCAGCGGCTTGCCGTCGCTGCGCATGTCCAGATACGCCCACGCGTCGATCAGCCCGACGTCGAGCAGGAACCGTCGGGTCGGCTCGTGCGTGATCGCGGCCGGCAACTGCCGCTCCTCGTAGCCGGAGAACTCGTTCTCGTAGACCAGGTCGAGCATCGCCGGCGTGATCCGCACCGCCAGCCCCTCCCCGGGCAGCGCCGCGCGGCGCAGTTGCCACAGCGCGAAGGAGGTGTGCCAGAACGAGTGCCCCGGGTTCAGCTCGGGTTCGGTCTCGCCGAGCAGGTCGATCAGTTCCTCGGCGGTGCGCACCGGGCCACGGCCGGGGCGGATCGCCTCGACCAGGGCGCAGTTGCGCACCAGCGTGGACACGTCGACGGACATCAGCGCCGGATCGCCGTACCGCTCCTCGGCGAACACCCGGCCGGTCGCGCCGTCGAGCAGCACCGCCTGGTCGGCCGTGCGCGGCGAGCCGTAGGCGCCGAGCACGACGCGCCCGTCCCGGCCGGGGTCGGGCGCGGCATCGGGCGCGAAGGTGATCAGCGCCGCCCGGCGAGGCAGGCCGACCTCGGCCAGGAACCGCCGGGTCGGCTCGTGGGCGATCCCGGGCAGGTCGCATCGGAGCACCTCGTCGGGCCCGAACCACTCCTCGACGTCGCGCCGGGTGATCGCGATCCGCAACGCGTCAGCCATACGGCAGTCCTCCCGCCTCGTCGTCGAACACGTTCGGCCGGTACGCGGCCGGCCCGCGATCGGGTCCACGCCGGCGAGCACGGCGGTCGGGATCGCGGCCGGGCCGTCGTGGTCGTCGGTGATCGCGAACTCGCGGGCGGTCCGGGTCCGGGCGCACCGGCGACGCGTCGACCGATCCGACGTCGCGGAGAAAGCGCCGGGACGGCGCGTGGGAGTCGAGCACGTCGTGGATGTTCCCCGAGGGGATCCGTACCACCCGCTCCGGCCCGAGTTCGGCGGTCGCCTCCTTGTGCGTGCGCCCGAACCGCGGCCCTCCTCGACCGGGCGACCCGGGCGCGTGCGGCAGCGGCCACCCCGGCAGCGCGGCCTCGGCGACGGGGCCGAACCCGCACGAACGCCGCCGCGTCCGCGCAGCGTCCCGCATCGCCCCGGCTCCCCCGTCGCCGATCGTCCGGGGCCGCGTCGGCTCAGAGCTTCATCGGCTGCGGCGTGTCGCGCCGGGCCGGGTCCGGGCCCTCGTACTCGCGCAGCGTCTCGTAGCGCGTGTTGCGCTCCACCGGACGAAAGCCCGCGTCCCGGATCAGTTCGAGCAGGTCGTCGCGGGTCATCTTGTTCGGCGTACCGAAGTCGTCGGCGTCGTGGGTGATCTTGTACTCCACCACCGAGCCGTCGAGGTCGTCCGCGCCGTGGTTGAGCGCGAGTTGCGCGGTGGCCAGCCCGTGCATCACCCAGAAGCACTTCACGTGCGGGACGTTGTCGAACATCAGCCGCGAGACCGCGAACACCTTCAGCGCCTCGGCGCCGGTGGCCATCGTGGTCCGGGCCTGGAGCCGGTTGCGGACGATGCCGTCCTTGCTGTCGTGGAAGTCGTGCTGGTAGCGCAGCGGGATGAAGACCTGGAACCCGCCGGTCTCGTCCTGGAGTTCACGCAGTCGGATCACGTGGTCGACCCGGTGCCTCGGCTCCTCGATGTGGCCGTAGAGCATCGTGCAGGGGGTCTTGAGGCCCTTCGAGTGGGCGAGCCGGTGGATCCGCGACCAGTCCTCCCAGTGCGTGTCGTGGTCGACGATGTGCTGCCGGACCTCCCAGTCGAAGATCTCCGCGCCACCGCCGGTCAGCGACTCCAGGCCCGCGTCCATCAACTCGTCGAGGATGTCCGAGGCGGACAGGCCGGAGATCTTCTCGAACCAGTGGATCTCGGTCGCGGTGAACGCCTTGAGTGCGACGTTCGGCAGCACCTCCTTGAGTGCGCCGAGCGACCTCGGGTAGTAGCGCCACGGCAGGGTCGGGTGCAGGCCGTTGACGATGTGCAGTTCGGTGATCCCGTCCGGCTCCATCTCCTTCGCGAGCCGCACGGCCTCCTCGATGCGCATCGTGTACGCGTCCTTCTCGCCCGGCTTGCGCTGGAACGAGCAGTAGGCGCACGACGCGTTGCACACGTTGGTCATGTTGAGGTGGCGGTTGACGTTGAAGTGCACCTTGTCGGCGTTCTTCACCGTCCGCACGTGGTGCGCGAGCCCGCCGAGCCACGCCAGGTCGTCGCTCGCGTAGAGCGCGATGCCGTCCTCGCGGCTCAGGCGTTCCCCGGCGAAAACCTTGTCCTCGATCTCCCTGCGCAGGCCCGCGTCCATGCGTGAGTACTCCCTCTTGGTCTTCTTGTCCGCCGCTGCGCGGCTTGTACGAGGTTACGCCCGGTACCGGACGCGCCCGCTCAGGCCATCACCTCGGCGTAGAGCGCGGGGTCGACGTTGCCGCCGCTGACCACGGCGACGTGTTCGCGTCCGGCCGGGAGCGCGTCCTCGCGGAAGAGGTAGGCCGCGGTGGCCACCGCGCCGGCGGGTTCGGCGACCAGGCGGGCGCGCAGGCCCAGGAAGCGCATCGCCTCGCGGATCTGGTCCTCGGTGACGGTGACGATGTCGTCCACGTACGCCTGGATGTGCACGAACGGCAGCACGCCCACGGACGTGGTGCGCAGGCCGTCGGCGATGGTGCGGTAGGTCCGCGTGGTGGACCACGTGGTGCGCACGCCGGTACGGAAGGACTCGGCGGCGTCGGCGGCCAGTTCGGGCTCGACGCCGATCACCTTGGTGTGCGGGCTGGTCAGCTTGACCGCGGCGGCGATGCCGGAGATCAGGCCGCCGCCGCTGACCGGGACGAGCACGGTGTCGACGGTGGGCAGGTCCTCGGTGATCTCCAGGCCGGTGGTGCCCTGGCCGGCGATGATCCGCGCGTCGTCGTAGGGCGGTACGAACGCGTAGCCGTGCTCCTCGGCCAGCTCCCCGGCGGCGGTGTCGCGCCGCTCCGGGGTGACGATCACCACCTCCGCGCCCAGCGCGTGGGTGGCGTCGATCTTGACCTGCGGGGTGGTGTCCGGCATCACGATCACGGCCCTGGCGCCGAACAGGCGGGCCGCGTAGGCCACCGCCTGCGCGTGGTTGCCGCTGGAGTGTGCGACGACCCCGCGCGAGCGTTCGGCGTCGGTCAGCGCCGCGATCGCGTTGTACGCGCCGCGGATCTTGAACGCGCCGATCGGTTGCAGGCTCTCCGGCTTGAGCCACAGCGGCCGGTCGGCGTCACCGTGCAGGGACGGCAGCAGGGGGGTGCGTACGGCCGTGCCCGCGATGCGCTTCTGTGCGGCCCGGAGGTCTTCGAGTGTCACCGGATTCGTCATGTCCGCCACCCTACGAGGGCACGTCGACGGCCACTCGGATGCCGGTCGGGGTGCGACTATTCGGTGGGTTCGGGCAGTTCGGCGGCGCGGTACTCCCATTTGGTGGAGAGCACCACGGTGGTTCGGGTGCGGGCCACTCCGCGTGTGCCGGACAGGCGGCGGACCACGTTCTCCAGGCCCTCCATGTCCGAGACCCGGACCTTGAGCATGAAGGAGTCGTCGCCGGCGATGAACCAGCAGTCCTCGATCTCGTCCAGGTCGCGCAGTCGGCGGCTGACGTCGTCGTGGTCGGCCGCGTCGGAGAGCTGGATCCCGATCAGCGCGGTCACGCCCAGGCCGAGCGAGACCGGGTCGACCGAGGCGCGGTAGCCGGTGATCACGCCGGCCTGTTCGAGGCGGTTGATGCGATCGGTGACGCTCGGTCCGGACAGGCCCACCAGTCGGCCCAGTTCGGCGTACGAGGCTCGTCCGTTGCCGCGCAGCGCCTGGATCAGCTTGCGGTCGACGGCATCCATGTCCGTTTCCTCCAGGTATTCGATGGTGTCCACCGGGGGTCCGCCAGGGGACTACTACATGACGCAGGCACAAACCCTCGTCATGCCTGTAATTCATTGGACGGTTTTGATTCTAACCCTTAGAATCAAAGGCATCGGAAGCCACAAGCCTCTGATGACGATTCGTTGGGAGACGACACCGTGTACACCCTGGAGATGGCCCGCGCCCATATGCAGGAACTGCATGAGATCGCGGAACGCTCACGAGCCACCCAGCCGTCGAGCACGCTCGAGCGTGTGAGGCGTCTGGTCGGCCGCCGCAAGACCGGTCGCTGATCACCTCGGCAGATCCGGCACGACCCGCCAAGGCTCCCGTTCTCACGGGGGCCTTTTTGGTTGTGGAAGGGCTGTGGTCGTGGGGCAACGCGTCGGCTCATCCGGTCGCCTCGCGTCTGGCGCCGCCGAGTTCGCCGTCCCAGCGCCGGTACAGGTCGTGGTGGACGCCGAGCACGTCCAGCACCTTGCCCGCGACGAAGTCGACCAGGCGCTGTACGTCCTGCGCACCCGCGTAGAAGGCCGGCGACGCCGGCAGGATCACCGCGCCGGCGTCGTCGAGGCGGACCAGGTGGCGCAGCGTGGTACCGGTCAGCGGGGTCTCGCGCGGCACCACCACCAGCGGACGGCGCTCCTTGAGCGTGACGTCGGCGGCGCGCTGGAGCAGGTCCTTGGACAGGCCGATGGCGATGCCCGCGACCGAGGCTGTGCTGGCCGGGACCACGACCATGCCCTTGGCCGGGTACGAACCGCTCGCCGGTCCCGCGCCCAGGTCGCCGGCCGACCAGTAGCGGACCCGGTCGAGCGCGGCCCCGTCGAGTTTGGTCCACGCGGTGAGGTCGTCGCGCCAGTGCGCGTCCCGGAACGCGATGCCGGTCTCGTCGAGCAGGGTCAACCGGGCGGCCCGGCTGACCACGAGGTCCACCGCCTCCCCGGCGTCGAGCAGCGCGCGCAACACCGCGGCGGCGTACGGCGTACCGGAGGCTCCCGACACACCGACGAGCCACGGGCGTCGTTCTCCCCTATTGCTGTGCTCCGCGTCCATGCCCCCATTGTCGCGTCGCGGGGTCGGCGACTCCCGCAGGGGAGGGGTGTGGCTCGCGCGGTTCGGCCCCGACGCGCCACCCGTGGCGCAATCGGCCGGACGAAGCTGCCTACCATGCGGGTAGGCATCCTTCGTGATGCCATCGATCGTTCCTCGACCGGGAGTTCAACTGTGCGTCCGATCCGGATATCCGCCGCGGCCCTGACCGTTCCCCTGGTCCTGCTCGCCGCCGGTTGTGGCGAGTCGTCCTCGGGAGACCCCTTCGAATCCGTTGCTGCCGGCGGCAACGCCCTCGATCCGAAGGGCCCCTCGAACGAGGGCCTGAGCGTGGAAGCGTTGTCCAAGCAGGCCGAGAACGGCTACAAGGACCTCACGAACCTGCACATCGAGGGAACCGGGAAGATCTACGACGCGCCGGTGGGCGTGGACCTGCGCATCGGTACCGAGAACCGGGCCGAGGGCAAGGTGACCATCCAGGGCAAGGCGCTCGACCTGATCGCGGTCGACAAGGCGTTCTACGTCCGGCTCGCGCCCGGCACCATCCAGACCGTCGTCGACCTGGGCAAGCGGGCCGAGGCGGCATCCCCGTCCGGCAAGTCGGGTTCCTCCTCCCGCGGTGACAAGGACCTGGGAGGACAATTCGACACGATGTTCACCGAGGCCGCCAAGCTGGTCGAGGGCAAATATGTCAAGTTCGGCGACACCGACGCGAGCAGGTTCGGCCAGGACCTGCTGAAGGGCGGCGGCACTCCCTCACTCGACAACCTCTTCGGCTCGAAGCCGGGCTCGGGTTCGCTGTTCGGCTCGGACTCCGACTCGGGCTCCGACTCGTCCGACCCGACCGACAAGCCGAAGCCGACCAAGGGCCCGATCACCGACATCAACGGGGTCAAGACGATCCCGCTGATCGTGAAGGACGCGGACGGCGCGGTCACCACGATCTACGTGGCGGCCAACGGCACACCGTTCCCGGTGCGGGTGACCGCCGACGACAAGGGCGACGGCACCAACGAGGTGACCATCGACCTCAAGTACTCCAAGCTCTCCGGCGGCGTCTCGCCCAAGGCGCCCCCGGCCGGTGAGACGATCGACCTGAACGGCCTGCTGAAGTCCTTCGGCGGTGGCCTGTTCGGCGACGACAAGGCCGCCTGAACCCGGGCCCGTTCGATCCCGCGCGATCCCGGCGCGAACGCACTTCCTCGGCCGTCCCGCATCGCGCGGGGCGGCCGGGTCGCGTTCGGGGTCGGGAGGCGTACGCCGGCGCCCGTATGCCGGGCGCGGGTGCGCGGGAATCGGCCGGATCGAAGGCCCACGACTCGATGGTCCGGCGGCCGATATGTGATCTCCATTCGCGATCTTGGCCGCCGGTCCATTTTGCCTTCACCCGGTCGGGTGCTAATCGCCCGTCGCTCTCGCATGATCTTGCCGGAGTGGTTGACATTCGCCCTCCGACGTCACCATGCTGACAAGCGCGGCCGAATGTTCATGGGTCGGACGCAAGGGCGAGCCGCTCGAGTCGAGCCGCGAAATGTCCGGCAAAATCGAGGAAAGAAGAATCGCCGGTGCCGAATACGAACGTCGAAGAGACCGTTTTCGATCGCCTGGGGGATCTGCCGCAGGTCGCCGCTCTCGTCGACTGGACGCTGCTCGAACTCGACAAGAAATCGGATTCGATCCACCTTTCCTTCACCGCCCTGCCCGAGTTCACCAACCCGGCCGGCAACGTGCACGGCGGATTCATTGTCGCCATGCTCGACGAGTGTATGGGTTCGGCCATCGTCGGACTCACCGACGCGGAGTTCATGCCGGTCACCGTCTCCCTGTCCACCGACTTCGTGAAACCGATTTCCGTGGGTCGGATCCTGGGTACGGGACAGATCACCTCGCGGGGCAACAGCTCGGCCTTTCTGGAGGCGAGGCTGACCGATACGGAGGGCCGGATCCTGGCCCGGGCAATCGGCACCTACCGGCTGCTCCCCTTCCCGAAGCCGCCGGCGAAAACCCGTTAGTTCCCATACCCGTTCCCGTTTCCCTTCCCGCTCCCGGTTCCGCTTTTCGTCATCGCTCTCGCACCGCGGTCGAGCCCCGCCTCGGCCGGATTGTCGCCACCACCGTCCGTCAGCCCGCCGGAACGAATGGAGCACCGCTCATGAGCAACTTCGACGACCTGCTCGCCGCGACGGAAGAGGACTACAAGGCCTCGATCGAAAAGAACGGGCTGATCGAGCTCGTGCTCGGGGGCGGGATGAAACGCGAGCATTACGTGAGCTACCTGCGCGAGACGTACCACATGGTGCGACACACCTCGCGGATGTTGTCGCTGGCCGGCGCGCGACTCGGCGACGACTACCGGGACTTGCGCGACTGGTTCTTCGAGCAGGTCCAGGAAGAGAACAATCACGACCAATTCTGTATGAACGACCTGCGGAACCTCGGCGAGGACGTGGCGCGGGTGCTCGCCGTGCCGCCGAAGCCCGGGTCCTGGGGGCTGGTCTCGCAGAACTACTACATGGCGACGTACGGCAACCCCGTGGGCATCCTCGGCGTGGCCAGCCTGACCGAGGGCCTCGGCGCGGAACTGGGCAAGGCCATGGCGCAGGTGCTCCGGGACCGGTACGGCCTCGAACGTAATCAGGTGACCTTCATCAAGAGCCACGGCGGATTCGACGCCAAGCACATCGAAGACGTGAAGCGCGCGGTGAACGAGTTGTTGGTGAAGGATTCCGACATGGCCGACGTCATCCAGGGAAGGAGGATGACGATCCACTACTACAGTCGGATGTTCGACGATGTGCTGACCACTCCCCTCGCGTCCTAGAGTCGAGGATCCGACGGGATGAGGAGCATACGGGAAGAGCGGCGGCCCGAGGACGACGGCATTCCGACCGACCATGCGATGGCGGCCTCACCGGTGACGTTCGTGGCCGCGCCGAAGGACGAATCCGTCCTTGCCGAGGTGCGGAAGTACCAGACCTGCATGATCACCGATACCCAGGAGCGCGAAGAATACCGCGAATTCCTGGAGAAGGCGCTCAAGCCGCTCGGCATCTATCGCGATAAATTCCTTCCCGGAGTGGCGTCGAGTTGTTACAAGGTCACCTTCGACGGCCGCATGGCGGCCATCTTCAGGTTGACCCCGGCCGCGCCGGACTCGATCTATCACGAGGTGATACCGGGAGCCGCGGGCCGACGGATCATCGAGGTCAACAATGTCGCCATCGAACACTCCTTCAAGGGCGACCTCCTGCTCGGCATCATCATGCGCAACTGTGCGCTGCTTTCCCATGCCAAGGGCTTCGACTACGTCGCCGGGCTGATTCGACACGAAATCCTGCCCATGTTCGTGGACTTCGGGACGATTCCGGTGCGTCACACGCCCCTGCATCTCTTGGGCGACGAGACCATCTGCGACTACGTCACCTACTTCATGACCGACCGGAAAGAACACGTCGATTACGCGGTCTCCCGGAGCTACCACTATTTCCATCGGAAGGTCACCATGAAGAAAATCGCCGCCGACGTGGCCGAATCGACGTTGTGCCCGACCGATGCGCTCGGAGGCTGACGCCGTGCGCGAAGGCGGGCGGAAACCGCAGCCCGCGGCCCGGCTCGGCGCGATGATCGTGCAGGTGCTGGCCGGCAAGGCGGTCCACGCGGCGGCCGAGTTGGGCATCCCCGACCTGCTGGCCGAAGGGCCGCGGAGCAGCGCCGAGTTGGCCGAACGCGTCGGCGCGCACGGTCCGTCCCTGCACCGCCTGCTGCTGGCCCTGGCCGGGGTGGGGGTACTGACCCCGGTCGGCGCGGACCGCTTCGAGCTGGCCGAGCTGGGGCAACCGCTGCGCACCGACGCGCCGGACTCGATCCGCGGGCTGATGCGGATGATGTGCGGCCCCGAAGTCTGGAGCAGCTGGGGCGAGTTGGTCGCCGGCGTGCGTACCGGCGAGCCGCCGTGGGAGCTGGCCCACGGCATGGGGTGGACCGAGTACTACGCGGCCCATCCCGACGCCGCCGAGACGTTCAACCTGGCCATGGCCGAGCACACCCGCGACGTGGCGCCCGAGGCGATCGCCGCCGCGGACCTGGGGCGGTTTCGTACCGTGGCCGACCTCGGCGGCGGCGACGGCACCCTCGTCGCGCAGGTGTTGCGGACCCATCCCGAGGTCGAGGGTGTGGTGTTCGACGTGCCCACCGGTCTGGCCGCCACCGCCGACACGCTCGCCGCCGCCGGGGTGGCGGCCCGGGCGCGGGTGGTGAGCGGGGACTTCTTCGACGCGGTGCCCTCGGGCTGCGACGCCTATCTGCTCAAGCAGATCCTGCACGACTGGGACGACAAGGAAGCCGGCGCCATCCTGCGCAACATCCGCTCGGTGATCCCCCCGGCGGGCCGGGTGTTCCTGCTGGAGCGCGCGCTGCCCGAGACGGTCACCCCCGGCAGCCGGTCCGAGGCCGCCGCGCTCCTGCTGGATCTGCACATGCTGGTCGCCACCGGTGGTCGCGAGCGTACCGAGGAGGAGTTTCGGCGCCTGTTGCACACGACGGGCTTCGCGACGACCCGGATCACCACACTCCCCCGCTTCGACTTCCGGGTGATCGAAGCGACTCCGGCCCGAGACTGAGAAGGGGGATCGTTCATGTCCCGCACGACCGACCCGACCGGGCTCGACGACGGCTCCGTCGACGGCAGGCCTGTCGACGGTGCCACGATCCTGGCCAACGCCCGGGCCGTGGCCCCGGTGTTGCGCGAGGAGGCCGACGCGAACGAGCGGGGGCGCCGGCTCACCCCGCGGGCCGTCGACGCGCTGCGCTCGACCGGGGTGTTCCGCATGCCGATGCCCCGGGCGTGGGGCGGGCCCGAGGTGGACATCCGTACCCAGACCCGGATCGTGGAGGAGTTGTCCGCGGCCGACGGCGCGGCCGGGTGGTGCGCCATGATCGGCTCGGACGGCGGCTACTACAGCTCCGCGCTGGACGACGCCGTGGGCCGCAAGCTCTACCCCGACCTGGACACGATCACCGCGGGCTGGATCGTGCCGGCCGGTCGGCTCCACCGCGTCGGGGGCGGCTATCGCCTCACCGGCCGCTGGCAGTTCGGCAGCGGCTGCACCCACGCCGACGTGATCATCGGCGGCGCGATCGTGTACGAGGACGGCGCCCCCGCGCACACCGACGACGGCCGGCCCGAGGCCCGGGTCGCCCTGCTGCGCGCCGAGCAGTTCGAGATCCTGGACACCTGGTACACCACCGGCCTGGCGGGCAGCGGCAGCCACGACTACCGGATCGACGACGTCTTCGTCCCGGCCGAGCAGACCTTCCGCTTCCGCGACCTGCGCGAACGCCGCCGTGAGGGGGTCCTGTACGCCTGGCCCGGCATGTTCTTCGCCAACCTCCCCGGGGTGCCGCTCGGCATCGCCCGGGCGGCGCTCGAGGCGGCCGAGGATCTGCTGGCCGACAAGATCGCGGTGCCCGAGATGCGCCCGGCCCGGGAGGACCCCCGGGTCCGGACCGGCGTCGCCCAGGCGCACGCCATGGTCGGCGCGGCGCGCAGCCACCTGTACGACGTACTGGGCGAGCTGTGGTCGGCGCTGGAGCAGGGCACCGAACCGTCGTTGCGGCTGCGCGCGGCCCTGGTCGGCGGCTACATGCACACCATCCGGACCTGCCGCGACGCCGCCGGCGTGTTGTCCGACGTGGTCGGCAGCGCCTCGATCTACCGTGGTTGCCCGATCGAGCGCCGGCTGCGCGACCTCACCACGATCAGCCAGCACCTGATGGGCCAGCCCAAGATCATGGAGATGGCGGGCGCGATGTGGCTGGGCGTCGAGCGGGCCCTGACCAGGAACCCCCTGGCGGCCGAGGGGTTGATCTGACCGTGGACCCGACCACCGATCCGACCACGAAGGGACTGTCGTGACGTCGTTCCCGCTCTACTCCACCCCGGTGTCCGCCGACACCTGGAACGTGCCGATGGCCGGGTCCGCCCGCTTCTCCTGGGAATACGACGGGGGTCGGGAGCGGCTGCTCGCGCTGTACCAGAAGGGCAAGGACAAGCAGTGGGACGCCCGGGACCGGATCGATTGGGACCTGGAGATCGACCCGATCAACGTGGCCGGCCTGCCCGACGAGTTCAACCCGCTGCACGGCTCCGACCTGTGGGGCCGGATGTCGCAGCGCGACCGCGACGAGGTGGACCGGCACCAGGGCTCCTGGCTGTTCAGCCAGTTCCTGCACGGCGAGCAGGGGGCGCTGACCGTCTCCGCGCGGATCGTGCAGTCGGTGCCGGACATGGACTCCAAGTTCTACGCCGCGACGCAGACCATGGACGAGGCGCGCCACGTGGAGCTGTTCGGCCGCTTCGTGCACGAGAAGATCGGCATGTACTACCCGGTCAACCAGGACCTGGCCAAGCTGCTGGCCGAGTCGCTGGAGGACAGCCGCTGGGACCTGCCCTACCTCGGCATGCAGGTACTGATCGAGGGCCTCGCGCTCGCGGCCTTCGGCCTGTACCGGGACCTGGCCACCGCGCCGCTGGTCAAGCACCTGCTCGCCTACGTGATGCAGGACGAGGCCCGGCACGTGGCGTTCGGCCGCCTCGCGCTCAAGGACTACTACCGCGAACTGACCGACCGCGAGCGGGCCGAGCGCGAGGAGTTCGTGATCGAGGGCAGCCTGCTGATGCGTGACCGCTTCACCGGCCGCGAGGTGTTCGAGACGCTGGACATGCCGGTCGACGAGTGTATGGAGTGCGTCGAGTCGTCGGAGATGTTCCACCTCTACCGCTCGCACCTGTTCAGCCGCATCGTGCCGGTGGTCCGCGACATCGGCCTGTGGGGCGACGGCGTGCGCTCCGCATACGAGTCCATGGGCGTCCTGGACCACGCCAAGTCCGACCTCCTGGCCCTGATGCGCCAGGACGAGGAAATCGCCGACCAATACGACGCGGCCCGAGCCGCCGCCGACCTCGCCACCCGCAAGGCGGAGGTCGACGCGGCGATGGAACTGGGCGCGGAGTAGCGGCGCGGGCGCGGTGTCCGCGAATGCTCGCCGGGCCGCCGCCTCGGGCTACGGGCGCAGGCCGCGGACGCCCAGGTCCAGCAGGGCGCAGACGAACAGGGCGATGCCGATGAAGCCGTTCGTGGTGAAGAAGGCCCGGTTGAGCTTGCTCAGGTCGTTCGGCTTGAGCAGGCTGTGTTCGTAGACGAAGGCCGCCGCCACGATCAGCAGGCCCAGCCACCAGAAGAAGCCCGCGCCGGTGAGGGCGCCGAACCAGACGAACAGCACCGTGGTCACCACGTGGCTGATCTTGGAGGCGTTCAACGCGGCGGCGATGCCCCACTTGGCCGGCACGCTCTTGACGCCGTGCGCGCGGTCGGCGGCGACGTCCTGGCAGCCGAAGATCAGGTCGAAGCCGCCGATCCAGGTGCCCACCGCCAGGCCCAGGACCACCGCCTCCCACGACCACGAGCCGGTGATCGCCAACCACGCGCCGACCGGGCCGATCGCCTGCGCGATGCCCAGGATCGCGTGCGGGACGTTGGTGAAACGTTTGCCGTACGGATAGATCACCATCGGGATCACCGCCACCGGCGCGAGCACCAGGCACAGCGGATTCAGCAGCGCGGCGGCCAACAGGTAGAAGAACAGCGCGACCAGCGCGCCGACCCACGCGGTGCGTACCGAGACCGCGCCGGTGACCAACTCCCGCGTGGCGGTGCGCGGATTGCGCGCGTCGATCTCCCGGTCGATGATCCGGTTGCAGGCCATCGCGAACGTGCGCAGCCCGACCATCGCCACGGTGACCAGGAACAGCTCCCAGTAGTGCAGGCGTTCGTTGGTCTCGTACATCGCGGTGAAGGCCGCGATGTAGGCGAACGGCAACGCGAACACCGAGTGCTCGATCAGCACCAGACGAAGGAACGCCTTGACCCGGCCGACCTCCGACGGTGCTCCGGGAGCGGGTAGAGCGGCGGACGTCACAGCCCGTATTCCTTCCATCGGCGGGTCACCTTGGCGGCGGTCTCCGGATCCGACACGACCATCTCCGGCCAGCCGCCGTCGCGGGTGTAGCCCTCCTCGGGCAGCTTGCGGGTCGCGTCGATGCCCGCCTTGCCGCCCCAGAACTGTTGATAAGACGCGTGGTCGAGGTGGTCCACGGGCCCCTCGACCAGCATCAGGTCGCGCGCGTAGTCGGTGTTGCCGAACGCCCGCCACGCGACCTCGTGGTAGTCGTGCACGTCGCAGTCGGCGTCCACCACCACGATCAGCTTGGTCAGCGACATCATGTGCGCGCCCCAGATGGCGCTCATCACCTTCTGCGCGTGCTTGGGGTACTTCTTGTCGATCGAGACGATCGCGCAGTTGTGGAAGCCGCCCGCCTCGGGCAGGTCGTAGTCCACGATGTCCGGCACGATGATCTTGAGCAGCGGCAGGAAGAACCGCTCGGTCGCCTTGCCCAGCGGCCCGTCCTCGGTCGGCGGCCGGCCCACCACGATCGACTGGAGCAGCGGCTTTTCGCGCATCGTGACGCAGTCGATGGTCAGCGCCGGGAACGGCTCCTGCGGGGTGTAGAAGCCGGTGTGGTCGCCGAACGGGCCCTCGGGCAACATCTCGCCCGGGGTCAACCAGCCTTCGAGCACCACCTCGGCCTCGGCCGGGACCTGGAGCGGCACGCTCACGCAGTCGACCATCTCGATCCGCTTGCCGCCGATGAAGCCGGCGAACAGGTACTCGTCGATGTCCCCGGGCAGCGGCGCGGTGGACGCGTACGTCACCGCCGGCGGACACCCGAACGCGATCGCCACCGGCAGCCGCTCACCGCGCTTGGCGGCCACCTGGTAGTGGTTGCGGCTGTCCTTGTGGATCTGCCAGTGCATCCCGATGGTGCGCTTGTCGTGCCGCTGGAGGCGGTACAGCCCCAGGTTGCGCACGCCCGTGTCGGGGTCCTTGGTGTGGGTCAGGCCCAGGTTGTAGAACGAACCGCCGTCCTCGGGCCAGGTGAACAGCGCCGGGATGGTGTCCAGGTCGACCTCGTCGCCCTTGTGGACCACCTGCTGGCACGGCGCGTCCTTGATCTTCTTCGGCGGGATGTGCGCGACCGCGCCGAGCTTGCCGAACGCCTCGCGGATCCCGCCGAAACCCTGCGGCAGTTCGGGCTTGAGCAGGCCGCCGATCTTCTCCGACAACTCGTCGTAGCTCTTCAGCCCGAGCGCCATCAGCATGCGCTCGTCGGTGCCGTAGACGTTCATCGCCAGCGGCATCGAACTGCCCTTGACGTTCTCGAAGAGCAGCGCCGGGCCCTTGGCCTTGTTCACTCGATCGGTGATCTCGCCGACCTCGAGATGTGGATCGACCTCGGCGCGCACGCGCTTGAGGTCACCGCGCTTCTCCAGTGCCTTCAGGAAAGCGCGCAAGGTCCCGTATGCCATGCGTGCCAGTATCCGATACGGACTCGCCGGACCCGCACGCGCACCCGCCCGCTCGGGCTACGTTGGTGCCTTCGTGCCGGGCAGGGACGGGCAGGGAGGGGTACATGCTCACGGTCGCTTCGGAATTGCGTTCGGTGGTCGTTCACGCCGTCGGGGCGGTATGTGTACGAAATTGCGAGGTGGACCTGCCGGCGGAGGCGTCGGGGCCGGTACGGGTGCGGGTGACCGGCTTTCCGTTGACCGCGTACGGCGACCGGTTGCGGGCGCGCGTGGTCGGGGGCGGTGCGGGCGTACGGGTCACCGACGTACGGCCCGTGGTCGACGTCGAGTTGGTCGACGACGCGGATCTGCCGGACGTACTGCGTGACCTGGAGGCCGCCGAGTCGCGGCTGCGGGCGTTGCGTGAGCGGCGGGCCCGGCTGGACGCCGAACTGGGCCGGATCGCCGGCCTGGAGCCGGTGACGCCGCCCGTGCGCCGCGGCGACCCGCCGCGCACCGCGCCGGTATCCGCGCTGTTGGAGCTGGCCGCTTTCGCCGACGAGCGGTCGGCGGTGCTGCACGAGCGGATCACCGCCTGCGACGCGGAGATCCGCGAGGCGATGCGCGACGTGAACGTGTACCGCTTCCGGCTCAACGCCGGGTCGGGTGCCGCGCGGACCGAGCGGGCCCAGGCGTCCGGGACCGCCGTGGTCACCCTGGAGCACACCGGCGGGGCCGGCCCGGTCGAACTCGCGGTGGAGTACCACGTGCCCGGCGCGCGCTGGGCGCCGATGTACCAACTGCGCCTGGACGAGGCGATGACCGGCGGCACGCTGGTGATGCGGGCCTGCGTCGCGCAGCGCACCGGCGAGGACTGGTCCGACGTGCGGCTCGGGCTGTCCACCGCCGACCTGGCCCGCGGTTCCGACCTGCCCGAGCTCAAGTCGCTGCGGCTGGGCCGGCGGCAGAGCGCGCCCGCGCACGCGGGGTGGCGCGAGCCGCCGACCGGCCTGGCCGACCTGTTCGCGGGCTACGACGCGAGTCGGTCCGAGCGGCCGCGGCCGACGTACGGCGTACCCGCGGCGGCGGCCGGAGGGGCCGTGCCGAGCGAACTCATGGAGGACGAGGACCGGATCGTGTACCGGGCCGCGCCGCCGCCCGCCCCGACGCCCCTGGCCGCGCCGATCGCGCCCGGCGGCTTCGCCGGCCCGCCCCCGCCGGCCGCCGCCCGCCCCGCCACGCGCAGCCGCTTCCGCCGCGGTGCCTCGGCCGCGGCGGCCGAGGGCGACGCGTACGGGGGCGCCGGCTTCGCCGCGTTCCAGGAGTCCGGTTTCGCGCCCACGGCCGAGGTCGACGCGCGCTTCGTCGACGCCGACGAAGCCCCGCCGGTCCCGACCGAGCCGGGCGCCGACCTGCTCGACTACGCCGCGCTCGAACTGCGCGG
Source organism: Embleya sp. NPDC056575 (assembly GCF_042793325.1). Classification (NCBI taxonomy): domain Bacteria; kingdom Bacillati; phylum Actinomycetota; class Actinomycetes; order Kitasatosporales; family Streptomycetaceae; genus Embleya; species Embleya sp. NPDC056575. Next base: position 7,661 of record NZ_JBHTVA010000029.1, on the reverse strand, counting down.
CGCCGACGACGAACCGCAGGACCGGGGTCGGTTGCGCGCCGCGGCGTCCGGACAGGGCGGCGTGGCGGCGGAGTACCGCCGGCGCGCCGACGAGGTCACCCGGCTCACGCTGCCCGAGCATGCGCTCGCGCCGCGCGACGCGGCCGGGTCGTTCGACTACCGCTTCGACACCGCGGCCCCGGCCGAGGTGGCGGCGGACGGCGCGTGGCACACCATCCCGGTGTGCGAGATCGAGATCGGCCTCGACCCCGAGTTCGTCTGTGTGCCCGCCCTGGACGACGCGGTGTTCGGCACCGTCGTCCTCGCCAACGCCTCCCCCCACGCGCTGCTCGCGGGGCCGGCCGACGTGTCGGTGGCGGGCGAGTTCCTGATGACCGTGCCGCTGCCGACGCTGGCGCCGGGTGCGCGCGAGCGGGTCGGGGTGGGCGTGGTGGAGAGTGTGCAGGTCTCGCGCAACGCGCACATGCGCGAGTCGACCGCGGGCCTGCGCGGCGGCACCGTCGTCCTCGACCACCGCATCGAGGTGGAGGCGGTCAACCACCTCGCCCGGCCGATCCGGCTCGACATCCTGGAGCGGGTCCCGGTCACCGACGACAAGGACGTGCGGATCGAGGAGCACGACGGCGCCCCGCGCTGGGTCGAGGACACCGAACTGCGCGACGGACGACACGTCGCCGGCGCGCGGGTGTGGCACGTCGAACTCGCCCCGGGCGAGCGCGTGAACCTGACCGGCGGCTACGAGATCCGGATCCCGGCGGCGAAGGCCGTGGTCGGCGGCAACAGGAGGGTTTGAGATGACGCAACCGACGGCTCGACCTACGACGCGACCGACACGGGCTCAGGGCACGCCGGCGGAGCCCAAGCCGGAGACGTTGCCGATCACCGCGGTGACCTGTCTGGAGGACCGGGCCCAGGTGACCCGCTCCGGCCGGATCGGCCTGACCGAGGGGGTACAGCGGGTCCTGATCGGGCCGGTGACCCCCCTCGCGGTGGACCGGTCGTTGCGCGCCGAGGTGATCGCCGACGACGGAACCGCGACTGCGATCGACGCGCGGGTGCTGCGCACGTACACCCCCGAACCCGCGAACGGCCCGGGCCCGGACGCCTCCGAACTGCGCCGACTCGTCCACGAGTTGAGCACCAAGAACATCGAACTGACCCGCCGCGAGGAGAGGTTGCGCGGCCGACTCGCGCTGATCACGCAGGCCGAGCACGAGTTGCGCCGGGAGATCGTCGAGCACACCGGCTACGGGACCACCGATCCGCAGCGCTGGGCCGGCGAACTCGACCGGCTCTCCGCCGAGGCCGAGCAGCGGTTCGCCGACCTGCACGCGCTGACCGAGGACAAGAGCGCGCTGGCCCGCCGCTCCCGCGACGCGCAGGCGGCCCTCGACCTCGCCGAGCGCGCGCCGGAGGAGCTGACCGCCACCGTCGAGGTGGTCGTCGACGCGGACCGCGCGGGTTCGGCCGAGCTGCGCGTGACGCACTTGGTGCCCTGCGCGCTGTGGCGGCCCGCCTACCGCGCGACGCTGGCTCCCGACCGCGGCTCGATCGAGCTGGAGTGCGACGCCATGGTCTGGCAGCGCACCGGCGAGGACTGGTCCGGGGTCGCGCTGTCCCTGTCCACCGCGCGGCCGACCCTGGCCGCGCGGCCGCCGAGCCTGGTCGAGGACCGGCTCACCCTGCGCGAGCGCACCCAGGAGGAGAAGAAGCAGGTCGAGGTGGACCTGCGCGAGGAGGACATCGCCGCGGTCGGCAAGGTCGCGGCCGGTTCCTCGGGCACCGCCGAGTTGCCCGGCGTGGACGACGGCGGCGAGGTCCGGGTACTGGCCGCGCCCGGGCCGGTGGAGGTACCCGGCGACGGCCGGCCGCATCGGGTCCGGCTGACCACGTTCTCCGCCGACTGCACGCCCGAGGCCGCGTGCGCGCCGGAGTTGTCGGAGTACGTGAGCCAGGTCGTGCGGTTCGCCAACGACGCGGGGCACGTGCTGCTCGCGGGTCCGGTGGAGCTGGTGCGCGGCAGCGGCTACGTCGGACGCGGGCAGCTCGACTTCGCCGCGCCGGGCGAGGAGGTGCGGTTGCCGTTCGGGAGCGAGGACGACTTCCGGGTGGTCCGCGAGGTCACCGAGTCGCGCAACACGGCGGCGCTCACCGGGCGCACGGTGATCACCCGCACCGTGACCGTCTTCGTCTCGCACATCGCGGCGCCGGGTGCCGAGGCGCCCGGGACGGTGGTGCTGCGCGAGCGGGTGCCGGTGTCGGAGGTGTCGGCGGTCGAGGTCAAGGTGCGCCGCGACCTGTCGGAGCCGGCCCCCGACGCGGTCGACGACCAGGGGATCGTGCGCTACGACGTGGCGCTGTCGGCCGGCGAGCGGCGGCGGTTGACGCTGGTGTACGAGCTGCACGCGTCGGGCAAGGTCACCGGGTTGTGAGCGATCCGGTGTTCATGGGGTCGACCGTTTACGCTGGATGGGAGACGCGTCCGAGTACCGAGCGCCGAGTACCTGCCTGGGAGACCGCCACATGATCAGGGTTCTGCTGTTGCTGCTGCCCCTGGCCGTCGGGATCTACGCGTTCATCGACTGTCTGACCACCGATGAACGCAAGGTCCGCAGCCTGCCCAAGATCGCATGGGTCTTCATCCTGTTGTTCTTCTGGCCGGTCTTCATCGGTCCGATCGGCTGGTTCGTCGCCGGCCGGCCCAAGAGCGAGTACGTCTCCGGCTCCGGGGGCGGCCGGTTCGCGGGCCGGGGCCGGGGTCCGCAGAGGGCCCCCGACGACGACCCCGAGTTCCTGGCGTCGTTGTCCAAGGGCGACCGCAAGGCGGCCGACACGCCCAAGCCCGGCACCGACGAGGACGAGATGTTGCGGCGCTGGGAGGAAGACCTCAAGCACCGCGAGGACGACCTGCGCAGCCCCGACCAGGACAACCCGGAAGGGCGCGCGAAGGACAAGGACTGACCCGCGCCGTGTCACGCGAGCGCCGACCGTGATCTCGGTCGGCGCTCGCGTTTTCACAGCGCGGCGGCCACCTCGGCCGCCGCGTCCGCGAGCAGTCGGCCGGTGCGCTCCAGGGTGCGGCCGTCGGTGCGCGGCGCGAAGCCGCGCAGGCTCAGGATCAGTACGAGGTCGCCGTCCGGGGCGTGCACCGGCGCGCTGATCGCGCCCACCCGGTAGTCCCGATCGGCCTCCAGCTCGTCGATCTGTCCGCCGTCGGAGCCGCCGATCTCCGCCGCGATCTCCTCGAGCAGGGTGCGCAGCCGGGCCGCCGACGCGCCCGCGCCGAGCGTGTCCAGCCCCTCCAGATGCTCGTCCAACTCGCCCAGCGTCTCGCCCAGTCGGGTCTCCACGTCGGTGACCAGTTCGATCGCGAACCCGGCGCGCCGCGCGTTGTCGATGGCGTGCTCCATCCGAGCCCGCGCGGTGGGATCGTCGGCCTCGTCCAGCCAGCGGCGGACCGTCTGCTCGTCGGCCCAGGGCACGTAGCCGATGCCCAGCGGCGGGGTGATCGGGGCCTGGGCGCCGATGTGCGGCCGGTGCGGCTCCGCGCCCGGCGCGCGCACCACCTCCGCGATGGCCACGTGCCGCTCCCCGGGGGTCATCGCGAAGCAGGTCAGCCCGGTCTCGTCGCGCAACCGGCGCATCACCGGCCGGGCCACGTCGAGCACGCCGAGTCCGCGCGCGGCGGCGCGCCCGACCGCGACCAGGGCCGGGCCGAGCCGGTAGGTGCGCCGGGTGGGGTGGCGGATCAGCCAGCCCAGCGAGGTCAGGCTCGCCAGCATCGGATGGCAGGTCGCGGGGGTCACCGCGAGATGCCGGGCGATCTCGGACAGGGTCAGCCCCTCGGCGGGCCGTTCGGCGATCGCGTCGATCAGCGAGACGAGTCGGTCGGTCTGCGGCGAGGGGCGTGGGGCCATGGCGGGACCATACCGGATTCAACCCGTGATCTTTTCGCATAATGCGCATCTTGACTCGCACAGTGCGCAGCCGTACGGTCTGGCCACCTTACCGGGGAGGCTGCTGTGAACGACCTCGAAACTCCTGTGCACGACGTCGGGACCCCCGTCTACGACCTCAAGATCGTCAACGCCACGATCGTCGACGGCACCGGCGCGGATCGGTTCGCCGGCGACATCGGGATCCGGGACGGACTGATCGTCGCGGTGCGTCGGCACGACGGCCCCGATCCGGCCCTGGACGGCACCGCGACCGAGACGATCGACGCGGCAGGCCGGCTGGTCACGCCGGGCTTCGTGGACATCCACACCCACTACGACGGCCAGGCCACCTGGGACGAGGTGCTCGACCCGTCCACCTCGCACGGGGTGACCACGGTGGTCTCCGGGAACTGCGGGGTCGGATTCGCCCCGGTGCGGCCGGGTCGCGAGGACTGGCTGATCCGGTTGATGGAGGGCGTCGAGGACATCCCCGGCACCGCGCTGGCCGAGGGCATGACGTGGGGCTGGGAGACGTTCCCCGAATACCTGGACGTGCTGGAGCGGCGTACCTTCGCCGCCGACATCGGCGTCCAGGTCGCGCACGGCGCGGTCCGGGCGTACGCGATGGGCGAGCGGGGCGCGCGCAACGAGCCGGCCACGGCCGAGGACATCGCGGCGATGGCGGCGATCGTCACCGAGGCGATCGAGGCCGGCGCGCTGGGCTTTTCCACCTCGCGCACCGTCGCGCACAAGGCGATGGGCGGCGAGCCGGTGCCGGGCACCTTCGCCACGGAGGACGAACTCTTCGGCCTGGGCCGGGCGATGGCCGCGGGCGGGCGGGCCGTGTTCGAACTGGCGCCGACCGGCTCGTCCGGCGAGGACATCGTCAAGCCCGCCTCCGAGGTGGCCTGGATGCGCCGACTCGCCGCCGAGATCGGCATGCCGGTGTCGTTCGCGCTGCTCCAGGTGAACGCGGCGCCGGGGTTGTGGCGCGAGCTGATGGCCGAGTCGCAGGCGGCGAACGAGGCGGGCGCGCGACTGCATCCGCAGATCGCGGGGCGCCCGTTCGGGATGCTGACCGGCTTCGGCACGCGCAACGCGTTCAGCAAACGACCGACCTTCCGGGCGCTGGACGACCGGCGCCTGGCGGGCGAGCTGGACGACGCGGCGTTCGCGGCCGCGCTGGCCCGGCCCGAGGTCAAGGCGGCGATCCTGGCCGAGACGGACCTGCCCAGCGACCCGAACATCCCCGGCGACTCGGTCAACCTGGCGATGCAGTACATGCTGGACCGGATGTATCCGATGGACCCGGTCCCGGACTACGAGCCGCTGCCGGACCGCACCGTGGCCGCGATCGCGCGGGCCCGCGGCGAGGAGCCGTTGGCGACGCTGTACGACCTGCAACTGGCCGACGACGCGCGGACCACGCTGATGGTGCCGATGTTCAACTACTCCGACGGCGACCACGAGGCGATCCGGGAGATGTTGACCCACCCGGCGAGCGTGTTCGGCCTGGCCGACGGCGGCGCGCACTGCTCGATGATCTGCGACGCGTCCCAGCCCACGTTCCTGCTCACCCACTGGGCCCGCGACCGCACGCGCGGCGAGCGGCTGCCGCTGGAGTTCCTGGTCCGCAAGCAGACGATGGACACCGCCGCGCTGTACGGCCTGACCGACCGGGGTGTGATCGCCGAGGGCAAACGTGCCGACCTGAACGTGATCGACCCGGACACCCTCACCCTGCACCGCCCCCGCATGGTCCACGACCTCCCGGCCGGCGGCGGCCGCATGCTCCAAAAGGCCACAGGCTACGTAGCCACGATCGTCGCCGGCGAAATAACCCGCCGCAACGGCCAAGACACCGGCGCCCGCCCAGGCCGCCTCATCCGCGGCGCCCGCTGACCCACACCCGGCGGACCTTATGGGACAGAGGCCGAGCGTCGGGCGGGTCAGGACGGCCCGCCCGAGCGGGGTTCCGCGGGGTTGCTCGCGTCGGTGGTGGTCGGTCAGATGGTCGGCAGGCCGTCGAGGGAGGGTCGCGGCGGGTCGCGGCGGTCGGTGGGGCGGCGGCGTAGCGTCACCGCGGCGAGCACTCCGCCGATCAGGCCGAACAGGTGGCCCTGCCACGAGACGCCCTCCGCGAGCGGGAGGAGTCCGATCGCGAACGAGCTGCCGTACAGGGCCACTACCGCGAAACCGATCAGCACGTCGAGCACCCGCCGATCGGCGAAGCCGCGCACGACCAGGTACCCGAACAGGCCGAAGACCAGGATGCTCGCGCCCGCCGAGTTCGATCCCGACGGCGAGGTGAGCCACACCCCCAGCCCGCCGACCACCGTGATCACGAGGAGCACGGTCAGGAACCGGGCGACTCCCCGCAGCGCGGCCAGGAAGCCGAGCAGCATCAGCGGAAACGTGTTGGACACGATGTGCCCGGTCCCGAAGTGCAGGAACGGCGCGGTGAGGATGTCGGGCAGTTCGTCCGCCCGCCGCGGTGTCACCCCGTGTGTCAGCAGCGAGTCGTCGGTCGCGTAGTTGATCATCTGGACCACCCAGATGGCGCCGATCAGCACGCCGGTGATCACGACCGCGTCGCGAACTCCCGATATGGATATGCGGGATGACATGCTCCACCCTCCCCGGCGGTGAGTGATACCGCCCCCGGGCCAGGATAGGAGGCACGCGCGACGAGCGCGGTGATGGGCGGGCGGGTCGGCCGCCCGCGTCAGTTCGGCTTGCGGACCACGAAGACGAAGTAGCCCATGTATTCGTTGATCAGCTCGCGGAGCTTCGGCATCGCCGCGTCCATGTTCGCGGTCGTCTCCGCGCCGTATCGGGCCAGGATCCGCTCGTGGTGCTCGCGGTAGAAGATGTCCATCAGGTCGCCGGTGACCACGAAGCTGTCGGTGTGGTTCTCGAGGCGTTCGAGGTGGAATCCGGCCTCGGTGGTGACGCGTTCGAGCAGGGCCGCGGGTGTCTGGGGCGGCGGGGACGTCCACACCGCGCGCCATACGGCCAGGTGTTCCGGGGTCGGCTCGCCGCGCTTGGTGAACTCGGTGAACAACAGCCGTCCGCCGGGGCGCAGTACGCGCCACGCCTGGCGCAGCACGGCGAGGCGGTTCTCCATGTGGGCGAACGAGTCGATGGCCCAGGCGGCGTCGTACGACTCGTCCTCGTACTCCTTGCCGAGATCCATCGCGTCGGCGAGGGCGAAGCCCACCCGGTCGGCGAGTCCCGCCTCGTCCGCGCGGGCCCGGCACAGTTCCACCTGGGAGCCGCTGACGGTGATGCCGGTGACCCGGGCCCCAGTCGCGCGCGCGGCCCGCAGGGCCGGGCCGCCGGTGCCGCAGCCGATGTCGAGCAGGTGGTCGTCCGGCCCGAGGTCCAGGGCGGCGATGTAGTGGTCGGTCTGCCGATCCATGGCGAGGTTGGCCAGGTCGGTCAGGCCGGCGGCGCGATTGCGTGCGCCCGGCGTCACCCACATGCCCACGTGGATGGCGGCGTCGCCGAGGATGAGCCCGTACAGGTCGCCGAACTCGTCGTAGGAGGCGCCGACTTCCTCGGGGGTGGGAGCGGCTTGGGCACTTTCCGGGTATTCGTCCACTGCCATGGTCGCCACCATAGCGCTGTGTGACCACCCGGACACCGACGAAATCGGCCAGTTCCCAAGGCCCGGCGAACACCGAGACGGGTCCGCCCCGTCGCCCCGACCGGGGGCGACGG